>JAIDKM010000391.1 GCA_029051915.1 Alistipes sp.
AATTTTCGGGTCATTTCTTTCGCCATTCGGACCAGTTGAAACCCCGGTCGGCGTTCGCTATGCGGGCGATGCGTCCCCGACAGTCGAATTATCATCGGGGGGGGGTATCCGCTGACACAGGAAATATCGGCACCTAAGAGGACGATTCCGCAGATAGGAATCGCCCTCTTGTCGTTTTATCGACTCTCGCAGCCGATGCCGGCTCCGGCGTTCCGCAGCATTCAGCAGTAATTGTTTTCAAACTATAACTCACTTTTATTCACTAATTTATCAGACGTATGAAGAAACTTTTGCTTTCCATGCTCTCCCTTTTCGCTGCCTCCGCCGTCTGCGCGCAGGTAACGACTTCGGGTATGAACGGTGCGATCACCGACCAGGCGGGCGATCCGCTGGTAGGCGCTACCGTGATCGCAGAGCACACTCCGTCGGGCACCCAGTACGGTGCCGTAACCGACATCGACGGTCATTACAACTTGCAGGGTCTTCGCCCGGGCGGTCCCTACACCGTTACCGTGTCGTTCGTCGGTTACCAGAGCGTCGTGTTCCCGGGTCTCATGCTCTCCCTGGGCGAATCGCTCAAGCGCGACGCTTACTTGCGCGACAATCAGGAGATCGAAGTCGTCGTCGTTCGGGGCGACGGTGCCAACAGCTCGATGAACATCAACCGGGCCGGCGCCATCACAAGCATCTCCAACGAGCAGATCGAGATGCTGCCTTCGGTAAGCCGCAGCATGAACGACATCATGAAGCTCACGCCGCAGGCTTCCTCCACCACGTCGGGTCTGGCCATCGGCGGCGGTAACTACCGTCAGTCGTACGTTACCGTCGACGGTGCTTCGTTCAACAACATGTTCGGTATCGGCAGCAACCTGCCCGCCGGCGGTTCGCCCATCTCGCTCGACGCTTTGGAGCAGGTTTCGGTCGCCGTTACGCCGTTCGACGTTCGTCAGAGCGGTTTCACGGGCGGTGCCATCAACGCCGTGACCAAGTCGGGTACCAACGAGGTCAAGGTCTCGGTCTACGATTATTATAAGAGCGACGCTTGGCAGGGTTCCCGTTACAAGGATATGGGCAAGCTCTCGCTGAGCGAGGATATCAGCAACACGCTCGGCGTCTCGGTCGGCGCTCCGATCTTGAAGAACAAGTTGTTCGTCTTCGCCAACTTCGAGTACGAGTGGAACAAGACTCCGGGCATCACGCGCCTGGCTCGCGAAAACGACGGTCAGGATTGGGGCAACTCGACTCAGTACAACCGGCCGACGGTCGACCAGATGAATGAGATGAAGAACTTCCTCGGCGAGAAGTTCGGGTACGATCCCGGCCGCTATGCCGATTATTCGCTCAAGGTTCCCAACTGGAAGCTGATGGCCCGCGTCGACTGGAACATCACCCAGGATCACGCGCTCAACGTGCGTTTCAGCACCACGAAGAACAAGTATTCGGCCGCTCCGTCCAGCTCGATCAACCCGCTGGGCAACGAGACCTACGACCGCAACAACGCCGGCCGTCTCTCCTATTGCTCGCTCTACTACGAGAGCGCCCGTTACTACCAGGAGCAGAACTTCACGTCGGTCGCTGCCGAGCTCAACTCGCGCTTCCTCGACGGTAACCTCACCAACACCGTTCGTTACACCTATTCGCACCAGAACGAACCCCGCAGCTTCGAGGGCGACCTCTTCCCGACGGTCGACATCCTCCAGGACGGCGATCTGCTCACCACGTTCGGTGTCGATCCCTTCACCTACGGCAACTTGCGCGAGGTCAGCTCGCACATCGTAACCGACGAGGTCGGTTATATCTCCGGCATCAACCGCTTCACGTTCGGCTACCAGTTCGAGCACGACAACACCCGAAACGGTTACATGCAGGGCGGCGCAGGTTACTACGTCTACAATTCGTGGGACGATTTCGTCAACGATGCCGCTCCCCGCGCCTTCGCCATCACGCATGCCAACCGCACCGACCTCAAGCAGGTCTATCCGTCGTTCAACTACATGCAGCACTCGATCTACGCACAGGACGAGCTGACGATCAACGATCGTTTCAAGGCTACGTTCGGTCTGCGTCTCGAGGTTCCGGTCTATCCGTCGATCGCCGGCAACGAGAACAAGGAGTTCTCGCAGCTCTTCCTGAACAAGGGCGGTTACAAGACTTCCGACATGCCGAAAGCTCGTCTGAACGCTTCGCCGCGCTTCGGTTTCAACTGGGACATGACCGGCGAGCGCAAGTACATCCTGCGCGGAGGTACGGGTATCTTCACGGGCCGTCTGCCGTTCGTCTGGATCGTGTCGGCCGTGGGTAACAGCAACTGCATGCAGGCCCAGACGATCTACAACGTCGGCGACAAGGGTCTCACCGACCTGAAATTCCACCAGAACGTCGGCGACATCCTCGAAAACCTCTACGGCGGTTCTTTCGAGCAGCAGGAGCTGCCGGCACCGACCTTGACCACCATCATGGACAAGGATCTGAGAATGCCGTCGACCTGGAAATCGTCGTTGGCTTTGGATCTGAAGCTCCCGGGCGACGTGAACCTCAATATCGAGGGTATCTTCAACCGCGACTTCAACTCCGTCGCCGTCCGCAAGTTGGGTATCGAGGAGATCCCGGGCGGTACGTTGTTGCCCGGCGAGCCCGAGGCCCGCAAATCGTGGCAGTCGGCCAACATCCTGAACAGCTCCGGTCAGGCGGTTACTCCCTATCTGATCCAGAATACCGACGGCGTCGACGGTTACTACGCATCGATCACGGCCCAGGCTACCAAGAGCTGGAACTTCGGTCTGACGATCAGCGCCGCCTATACCTACGCTTCGTCGAAGAACGTGATCGACGGTATCGGCGACCAGGTTTCGTCGGCTTATAACACCAATACGTTCTGCCGCAACGGCTCCAACTCGCCCGAGCTGGGCTACGCTTCCTACGTTTCGCCCCACCGCTTCCTGGTCAACGTTTCTTACCGGTTGACCGCTCCCAAGTCGGCTACCACCTTCGGACTCTTCTACGAGGCTTACCGCCTGGGTTACATCGGCAACTACTCTTACTCGCGCTACTCCTATACGATGAACAACGTAACGGGCGACGGCGGTGCCGATGTCCTGCTCTACGTTCCCACGCGCGAGCAGCTCGACCAGATGACTTTCGCCAAGGAGGATCAGAAAGAGGCTTTCTGGAGCTTCATCAACCAGGACAAGTACCTCTCGAAGCACATCGGCGAGTACACCAAGCGCGGCGGCGCCGTGATGCCGTGGCGTCATGAGCTGAACTTCAAGTTCGCCCACGACTTCTACTTCAACATCAAGGGCAAGCGCAATGCGCTGACCGTCGGCGTCGACGTGAACAACATCGCCAACTTGCTGAACCGCAACTGGGGCAACGTCGAGCAGATCAGCTCCAGCCGCCTGCTCAACTACAAGGACGGCGTCTACTCGTTCACTCAGCCCACCTGGTCGAACAAGGCCAGCACCATCTCCACGTGGTCGGCTCTGTTGAGCATCCGCTACACCTTCAACTGATCCCCCGGGATCCTGCAATAGAAAAAGACCTGCCCTTCGGGCAGGTCTTTTTTCGTTCCGCGAATCGGCCGCGGAGGGTTCTATTCAAGCAGACGCTTCCGCAGTTCGCGGCACGTCTCCTCGGGGTGTTGCGCATCGAACAGACAGCCTCGTATGCCCATGCGCTCCGCCGCCGCTATGTTGATCGGGCGGTCATCGATGAAAAGCGTCTCCGCAGGATCCAGTCCATAGCGTTCAAGCAGGATTTCATAAATCCGCGGCTCCGGTTTCACGGTTCGTTCTTCGCACGACACCACTTCGCCGTCGAATAGTGCGTAAACCGGGAAACGGCGCAGGAATTCGATAAATTCGCGCGACATGTTCGACAGTACATAAAGTCGGTATCCCGCCGCCTTGAGGTCTCCGATCAGTTCCTCGGTCGGGCGAATCGGTTCTTGCAGGTCGATCGACTGCCGCAGGTAGGCTTCGCACTTCTCCCGGTCGCAGCCGTGCATCGCGCAGAGCGTCTCCGTTACTTCGGCAAGCGTCGAGGTTCCGCGGTCGTATTCTTCCCAGAATCGGGGCAGCCGCTCCGAGCGGATAAAGGCAAAAAAGTCGATGAATTCTCGCGTACACTTGTTTTTGTCGCGCGCAAAGAGCACGCCGCCCAGATCGAATACAATGTTTTTCATGGTTGCAAGTTACAAAATTTCCAGGAATGCGGCAATCGGCCCCTGGCACGGGATTTGCGCCGGGGCCGGAAAAATCTCACGATCATGAATCACGGTATCAGCGTTCTTTTCCGCGCCATTCCGCTCGCAATGGCCGCTTTCTGCTTCGCCTACGGCGCCTACATCTACGCCGCGGGCGACGATCCTTCGCGCCTGACGGCGGGCCCCGTCGTCTTCTTTCTGGGTTCCGTCTGCATGGCGCTCTACTGCACGGCAGCTACCATCATCCGCCAGATCATCGGCACCTATACCGACGCGGCCCGGTATCTCTTTCCGGTCATCGGTTATTCGTTCACGCTCGCCACGCTCGTCTGCGGCGTGCTGATCCTCACTTCGCACATGTCGGGCCACATCGTTACGGGCCACGTCGTCTGCGGCTTGGGATTGATCGCCGGGTGCGTCTCCACGG
>JAIDKM010000392.1 GCA_029051915.1 Alistipes sp.
ACCGGGGATGCGCGGGTCTCTCCTCGATGGAGAGGCAGTTGCCGGCCTCGTCGAATTCCGCCACGCCGTAGCGCTCGGGGGCGTCGACCCTGTAGCCGAAGATCGTCGCCTTGTTTTGGCGCTCGGCTGCGGCGACGGCCTCGTGCAACGATTCGGTGAATCCGGCGCCGTGGAAGATGTTGTCGCCGAGCACCAGGCATACGGCGTCGTCGCCGATGAAGTCGCGGCCGATCAGGAATGCCTGGGCCAGTCCGTCGGGCGAGGGCTGTTCGGCATATTCGAACCGCACGCCGTAGTCGTCTCCGTTGCCCAGCAGACGCCGGAATGCCGGCAGATCGTCGGGTGTCGAAATGACGAGGATATCCCGGATTCCGGCCTGCATCAGCACCGAAACGGGGTAGTAGACCATCGGTTTGTCGTAGATCGGCAAGAGCTGCTTGCTGACACCTTTGGTGATGGGGTAGAGCCGGGTGCCCGTGCCGCCCGCCAGAACGATTCCTTTCATCGAAGCATCGGTTTGCGAAAAAACATCATCTTATGCAAAGGTAATGATTTTTTCCGTTGCCGGGAGCCGGGAGGATCTCTTTTTATGGTTTTATGGGGAGTCTCAGATTCCCGGGCCGTTCATGGCGAGGATCCAGCCGTTGAGATAGGTGGCGTAGAGGATCCAGAGCAAATACGGCAGGAGCAGCCAGGCCGCGTCGTGCCGCACGCGATAACTGCGGGCGATGCAGAGGATGACCAGCGCGTCGAGCACCACGATGTCGATCATGCCCAGAAGCGGGCTGCGGCAGACGAAGAAGAGGATGCTCCACAGAAAGTTGACGCCCAGCTGAATCCCCCAGATCGTCAACACTTCGCGCTGCGGGCCCTCCGTGGCGGTCAGGATGCGGCCGGCCGAGATGCCCATCAACACGTAGATGATGCCCCATGCGATCGGAAACAGCAGATTGGGCGGCGTGCCGGCCGGTTTGAGCAGGGTAGGGTACCACTCGACCATTGCCCGGTGTTGCAGCCACCCAGCCAGCGCACCCAGCGCCAGGCAAAGGAGAATCGGCAGCGCATAGGCGCCGATCCGATAGGCTGTACGGGGTTTCGGAGGTGCAGAGACGACGGCCGGTTTCCGTTCATGGCGATGCTCGAAGAGGAGCGGCAGCAACAGCGGTACGAGTTCGATTCCTGTCTGAGTCAGGCGTTCGGTCAGACTTCGCTCCCGCAAGGTCTGAGCGGCCCGCCGTCGTGCCTGGGCCGCCTTGTGCTTGCGGTGGAGCAGGTAGATCGAGGCCGTGGCGATGCTGATTCCCGTCAGCAGCCATGCTGCGGCCCGAACCGGTTCGTCGGGCTGCTGTTCCGTTGCTTGTTGTTTTTCCGGATTCATCGTTTTCTGCGGTTTCCGCGTCTGCGGCAAAATCGGTGCCGAATGCTTTTGCCGCAGATACTACCGCTCGGCAAAATGCAAACAAGTTTGTTTTTGCCCTCGCTTATTTGTATCTTTCAGATAGCCCGAAGATATTTATTGGGGCATGAATGATTTAGAAGAAAATCGCATGAAAGAAGGCAACGGATAAGTAATCCATAGAGTGATCTAAACCGCTATGCTTGTCATGCTTACGATAACTCTTATATCCAATGCAAAAATACAATTAAATCAGGAATATTCATACTGTATTCTTATA
>JAIDKM010000004.1 GCA_029051915.1 Alistipes sp.
CTTCGCCGGGCATGGAGAACCGCCAGGGGGTCGTGTTGCAGGCCCACCTCGACATGGTGCCGCCGAAGAACCACGACAAGCAGTTCGACTTCACGGCCGATCCGATCGACGCGTATGTCGACGGCGACTGGGTTACGGCCGACGGCACGACGCTCGGTGCCGACAACGGCATCGGTGCGGCGGCTATCTTGGCTGTCTTGGCGGACGATTCGCTCGTGCACGGCCCGCTCGAAGCGCTCTTTACCGCTACCGAGGAGACCGGCATGGACGGGGCTTTCGGTTTGCAGCCCGGTTTGTTGCAGGGTGACATCCTCCTGAACCTCGATTCCGAGACCGAGGGCGAGCTGTACGTGGGTTGCGCCGGGGGACTCGACGCCAATATCGGATTCGCTTACGCCGAGGCACCCGTTCCTCCCGGGGATTACAGGGCCCTGCGTTTGTCGGTCAGAGGGCTCAAGGGCGGTCATTCGGGCATCCAGATCGTTGCTCAGCGCGCCAATGCCAATAAATTGTTGTTCCGCTTCCTGAACGCCGAGGCAGAGCGGGCCGGGGCTGTCCTCGCGTCGGTCGACGGCGGCGGCTTGCGCAATGCCATTCCGCGCGAGGCCGAAGCCGTGTTGTTGGTGCCTGCCGGTAGTTGCGAGGCTTTCGGCTCGGCCGTGGCATCTTACGAGAAGACCGTCGTCGCCGAGTTCGCCGGCATCGAGGATTCGATTTCGATCCGGCTCGACGAGTGCGGCATGCCGACCGGCATCATCCCTGCCGACGTAGCTTCGAAGCTCATCAAGGCGGTCGTGGGGTGCCCCGACGGCGTCGTGCGCATGTCCGTGGCTATGCCCGGATTGGTGCAGACTTCCACCAACTTGGCACGCGTGGTCTCCGATGGTTCCCGGATCGGCTTGCAGTGCTTGTTGCGCAGTTCGGTGCGCAGCGAGAAGGAGGCGTTGGGCGAGGCGATCGCCGCCGTCTTCGCGCTGGCCGGCGCCGAAACCGAGCTCACGGGTAGCTACGACGGTTGGAATCCCAACATGTCTTCGCCGATTCTCGGCGCGATGACCGCTTCCTACGAGCAGCTCTACGGTCGCAAGCCCGCCGTTACGGCCATCCACGCCGGACTCGAATGCGGCATCATAGGCAGCAACTATCCCGACCTTGATATGATCTCGTTCGGCCCGACGATCCTCTATCCTCATTCGCCCGACGAGAAGGTCGAGATCGCTTCGGTGGCCAAGTTCTACGATTTCCTGGTGCGTACGTTGGCTAATAT
>JAIDKM010000040.1 GCA_029051915.1 Alistipes sp.
CGGCGTCGCAAGATCCCGATGTACAACGCGATTTCTATGCGTGCTTTCCGGAGTGGAACAAGACGGGAGACGTGGACCGGGACATCTACGACTACCTGATGAACAAGGAACTGCCTGTCGAGATGTCCGACGACGACTTTATAGACTTCATGGTCTGGCACCGCGGTCTGGCCGTGCCGGCGGCCCGCGATCTGGATGACGAAGAAGTGCAGCGCGGCAAGGAACTCTTTACGGAGATCGGATGCGCCTACTGCCACCGTCCGACGTGGACGACGGGCGACGACCGCATGACCGATCCCAACGGATTCTTCGAAGATGGCGACAGCCGCCTGCCCCGCTACCCGTATCAGAAGATCTGGCCCTATACGGACATGGTGCAACACCGTCTTTTCATGAAGAACGACATCCGGACGGGCTGGTGCCGCACGACCCCGCTCTGGGGCCGCGGTCTGCATCGGAAATGTACGGGATCCGCGGAAGCCGACCGACTGCACGACTGTCGTGCCCGCACGGTCGTCGAAGCGATCATGTGGCACGGAGCCGCGGAAAGCGATGCCCGCCGCAGCGTGGAGAACTTCCGTGAGCTGAGCAAGGCCGACCGCGATGCGGTGGTGAAGTTCATCGATGCGATTTAGACGAGTGGAACTGCTGAAGAAACTTTGCGCCCTGGCCGCCGTCGCGATGCTGATCGTTCTGACGGCGGCCACGGTCGTGGAAAAATACTGCGGCACGCCGTACGTGGTGCGCCATGTATACGGTGCCGGGTGGTTTGCGGTGCTGTGGGGCGTGCTGGCGTCGGCATCGGCCGCATATATGATGCGCCGCCGGATCTGGAAACGCCCTGCGGTGCTCCTGCTGCACGCGGCGCTGCTTGTGATTCTGCTGGGAGCCGGCGTTACGTGGGCGTTCGGCCGGCAGGGGACGATTCATCTGCGGACGGGCGAAGAAGGGCGCACGATCGCCGACGGCGACGGAGCTGCCGAAGAACTGCCGTTCGGAGTACGGCTCGACGATTTCCGGGTGGAGTACTACCCTGGGACGCGGGCGCCGATGGACTACGTGAGCCGGCTGACCTTTACGCTCGACGATGCCGGAACGGCAGGCGAAGTGTCGATGAACCGCATTTTCAAGCTCCGCGGCTACCGCTTCTACCAATCGGGCTACGATGCCGACGGAGAGGGCACGACGCTGCGCGTAACCTACGATCCGTGGGGCATCGGGATCACCTATGCGGGCTATGCGCTGCTGCTGGCGGCGATGGCGGGATTCTTTTTTGAACCGAAGAGCCGCTTTCGGAAACTGCTGCGGCATCCGGCCTGGCGGCGAGGAACGCTCTCTCTGCTGCTCTTGCTGGCGGCATCTTCGGCGTTCTCCCGGCCGGCAGCTTTGCCGACTTCTTTGCCGCGCGAGACGGCGGACGAACTGGGGCGGCTGCATGTCTGCTACCAAGATCGGATCGCTCCCCTGTCGACGGTGGCGCGCGCCTTTACGACGAAACTTTGCGGCAAGAACCGCTATCGAAGATACACGCCCGAACAAGTGGCTGCCGGCTGGCTTTTTTATTACGACGACTGGAAGCGTGAGCCGATGATCCGTATCCGCAATGCGGAAGCCCGTCGTGTACTCGGCATCGAAGGAGATGAAGCCCGCCTGACGGATTTCAATGGAGCGGCCGCCGAGCGGATTCTGTCGGGGAATGCCGGCACGCTGGGCGATGCGGGCGAGAAATTCAATCTTGTGTCGATGCTCTGCGGGGGAAGCATGCTGCGGATTTTTCCCTATGCGGATCCTGCCGACGGGACGCTGCACTGGGCCTCGCCGGTCGACGACCTGCCCCGCGACCTGCCGCATGAACAACGTCTGTTTATCCGCCGGTCGATGAACTACCTGACCGAACTGGCCCTGCGAGGCGACTATGCGGCGATGTCCGACGTGCTGCGGAAGATCCGCACCTATCAAGTCAAAGTCTGCGGCGAGGCACTCCCCTCGGCCATGCGTTTCGAGGCGGAACGTCTTTATGCCCGTCTTGACAGCACGCTGCCGCTGGCGCTTTTTTTCCTGCTGGTGGGGCTGGCCGGCTATTTTCATCTCTGCCGCCGGATGGTGCGCGGTCTGCCGGAGTGCCGCACGGTGAGCCGGGCGATGGACGGAGCGCTTGCAGCCGGATTCGTTTTCCAGGCGCTGCTTCTGGTGCTGCGAGGCTATGCGGCCGGGCACTGGCCCCTCTCCAACGGATTCGAGACGATGCAGTTTCTGGCATGCTGCACGCTGGGGCTGACGCTGCTCCTGCGCCGCAGGCTTGCGCTGCTGCGTCCTTTCGGCTGCCTGATTGCGGGGCTGGCCCTGATGGTCTCGGTGATGGGCGAATCGAATCCTCAGATTACGCCCCTGATGCCGGTGCTGGCGTCGCCGCTGCTATGTATTCATGTGATGCTGGTCATGGTGGCCTACGCGCTGCTGGCCTTTGCGCTGCTGAACGGAGCGACGGGCACCCTACTCTGTCTGGCCCGTCGCGACGAAGAGGCGGAGCGGCTTGCTGTCGTAGGGCGGCTGATGCTCTACCCTGCCGTCTTTTTTCTGGCGGCCGGGATCTTTGTCGGTGCCGTCTGGGCCAATGTGTCGTGGGGCCGCTACTGGGGCTGGGATCCCAAAGAGACGTGGGCCCTGATTACCCTGCTGGTGTATGCTGCGGCGCTGCATGGCGACTCGCTGCCGTGCTTCCGACGCCCGCTTTTTTTCCATCTGTTCTGTGCGGCGGCGTTTCTGACGGTGCTGATAACCTATTTTGGAGTCAACTTCCTGCTGGGCGGCATGCACAGCTATGCGGGATAGGCCGCGGACGGAGTCGGGCGATCCGATGCTGCGACGATTCGGCCGGGCGACAGAAAAGGGCCGTTCATCGTACGATGAACGGCCCTTGCCGTGTACTCGGAACGGGAATCGAACCCGTACGGCCATTGCTGGCCACAGGATTTTAAGTCCGGCGTGTCTACCTATTCCACCATCCGAGCAACCCTGTTCGCCTGCGCGAAAGCGGAACAAAAGTAACAAAAAAAAGCGATTCCGCAAAAAAAGCCTTCCGCCAGGCGGCCGCTAATATTCGTCGTCGTAGGAGTCGTCGCCCTCGAAGTCGGAGAACTCGCTCATCATGTCGTCGAAGATCGACGCCTCGTCGTCCATGCGATTTTTCGACGGATCGTACTGGTCGGGAGCTTCGGCCTGGGCGTAGATCTCCCGCGGATACGAAGCCCCCTTTTCGGCCTCGTAGGTGCCGGTAAGCTCCAAATAATAAGCCCGGTCGCCGAAGAAATCGAACAAGTAGATCAACCGGTCGCGGCTGTTATGGATGATCTGCCCGAGCGTAACGCTCTCCATCGACTCGGGAAGCCCCTCGCCGTCGCCGCCCATGTCCATGCAGGTGAACTCGCGCTGCTTCTCCCAACGGTCGTCGGCCGTGAAAAAGGAAGCCATGCACTCCTCGTACTCCAAGGCGGAGAGGATGAACCGATGGAAGTCGAACAATGTGGTGTCGTACTGCACCTCGTAGTCGCGGACGAAGCGGTCGTTTTCGTCGCTGAGCATGCGGAATCTGAAAATCATCGACATATTGCAAGTTTTTTCGTGGGTTATGCTATTGGATGTTTCGGGTCAGCCATCGCATTACGTCGCGGTCGTCGGGCCAGTCGGTCAGCGCAGGCGACTGGGCGCATCCGAAGCCGGTGCGGCGACTATGGTGCACGCAGGTGGAGACGACGCACTGCAACTCCTCGTCGTGGGCCGCGAGCCAAGCCTCGACCTCCTGCAAGTTGTGGTAATAAGAGAAAGCGATGCGACTCAACGAAGCCGGGAACTCCTGCTGCTCGACGGCGACGGCGCTCCCCAGATCGATGAACGGAGTGCGGGTCATGGTGAGCAAGGCGCGAGTGCGAAGGCAATCGTTCTGCGATTTGGGATTGGCAGGCTCTATTTTTAACTGCAACCGATAGCCTGCTGGCAAAAAGAGTCTTGACACGCTGCGGCATCCCAAGCCGGAATAAGCTCCGATGTCGTCGGCGAGACCGGCGAGCTGCCGGGGCGTCTCGTTGCCGGAAAGAACGGCGACGGACTGCCGATTGCCCCGCAACAAGGCCGGCAGGCCGGCATACCGGGCCTGGAAATAACGCCTGGCGTTGTTGCTGCCTGTAGCGATGACGGCGTCGACGGGCGTTTCGCCGTCGTAGAACTCGATCGGAAGGTCGGGGTCGATTTCGAGCAACTGTCCGACGATATATCGGATGAGAACGGAGTCTTTGGATGACGGCTTGATGATACAGCGATGACCGCTTGCGACGACGCACAACAGATCGAAGAACCCGACCGCGGGGATGTTGCCGGCCATGATGACCAACACGCGCCGCGGTGCGGCGACGGGAACCGGATAAGCGGCGAGCCACGTTTCGAGCGCGTCGCGGCGGAGCATCCGTTCGGCGATGGCACCGACGGCCCGCCGGATTTCGTCGGGCGTGAACCACTCGTTGGCGAGGCATGCGCCGTCGATGACCTGCCGTGTCGCTTCGCACTCCCCGAAACGACGCAGCCGCTCGCCCAATGCGACGAAAAGTCCGATTCTCTCTTTCATGTCGACAAAGATAGTATTTCGAGACGGAATACGTACACTCTTGCGCCATTTTTGCTACCCTTATGGAAAACAAACGATCATGGAAAGAACATGCGAAGAAGTTTTCAAGCACCGCCGCAGCTATTATGATCTTTCGGCCGAATCGCCGGTTACGGATGCGCAGATCGAACGCATCCTGCATTTTGCGCTGAAGCATATCCCCTCGGCGTTCAACTCGCAGTCGACGCGTCTGGTACTGCTGCTGCACGAACATCATGCGGCGTTGTGGAAGATGGTGAAACGACGACTGCGAGCCGTAGTTCCGGAAGAAACGTTCGCCCGGACGGCGGAAAAAGTCGACCGCAGTTTTGCTGCGGGATACGGCACGGTGCTTTTCTATGAAGATATGTCGGTGATCCGGTCGCTGCAACAACGCTTCCCGCTCTATGCGGGCAACTTCCCGACGTGGTCGGAACATACGTCGGCGATGCACCAACTGACGGTGTGGACGATGCTGGAAAATGCCGGATTCGGAGCCTCGTTGCAACATTACAACCCACTGATTGATAAGGATGTACGGATTCAATGGCGGCTGCCTGAGGAGTGGCGGCTTATAGCGCAGATGCCGTTCGGGCTACCTGCGGCGGCACCTCCTGAGAAGACATTCGAACCGGTCGACGCGCGGATGCGGATTTTCAGATGATCCCTCCGTGCGGGACTGTTTGAGGAGGTACAATACAGGCTGTCGAGTCGCAATTGCCG
>JAIDKM010000041.1 GCA_029051915.1 Alistipes sp.
CTACGAGTGCGTCTATCGAGGGGGCGTCTGCGCATGCGGATTTTATCGCCATTCGACGATGGAGGCGCCCGTGCTTTTCAAGCGCGACGGCATCGACGAGCTGATTCTCAAAAACGCCAACAACGATCCCGAATACGAATACGCATGGGACGACGACCGGCTGCTGCTCGGCAGCCGTTTCCGGCAACCGCTGGCCGGTGCCGCCCTCTACCATGAATCCAACTGGGAAACGGGGCGCTGGCACTTCACGGCCGGACTTCGCGTCGACTTCGAGCACGCATGGCTCCGCTACGCCAACACGGCCGACACGCACTACACGGCGATCCGCCGCACCGACGGTGAATCCTACCCGACCTCGCTGACGATCGACGACCGCGGCACGCTCCGCCGCTCCTTCGTCGAGATTCTGCCCAAAGCGGCGGTGCTCTATCGCTTCGGCAACGACTGCACGTTCTACGTCTCCGTATCGAAAGGCTACAAGGCCGGCGGTTTCAATACGCAGATGTTCTCCGAAGTGCTGCAGCAGAAATTGATGAACGAGATGGGGTTCGGCACGCTCTATGAAGTCTCCGACATCGTGGCCTACCGTCCCGAAAAGAGCTGGAACTACGAAATCGGCAGCCGGCTGACCGACCGTTCCGGCACGTGGCATGCCGATGTGGCCCTCTTCGCCATCGACTGCCGCGACCAGCAGCTCACCGTCTTCCCCGAAGGAACGACGACCGGCCGCATGATGACCAACGCCGGGCGTACGCGCAGTTTCGGAGCCGAAGCCGCCGTGAGCGGCAGCATCGCCCGGAGGGTCGACCTCGAAGCCGCCTACGGATTCACCGACGCCCGTTTCGTGCGATTCGACGACGGCCGCAACGACTACGCCGGCAAGCGGATTCCCTACGCACCGGGCCACACGCTTTCGGCCTCGGTATCGTGGACGATTCCGACCCGGCTGCCGTGGCTCGAACAGATCGTGCTCCGCGCCGGTGTCCACGGCGCCGGCCGCATCTGGTGGGACGAGGCCAACACCCTCTCGCAGCCCTTCTACGCACTCGCCGACGCCTCCGTCCGTTTCGAACACCCCCGCTTCACGGTCGACCTCTGGGGCCGCAACCTGGGCGACGTCCGCTACGACACGTTCCGATTCGTCTCGATCGGCCACTCGTTCCTCCAGCAGGGACGGCCCCGGACGTTCGGCATCACTCTGCATATGAACATATAACGTATAACTAAAAACTGAAAAACATGAAAAAGTATCTCTATCTGTTCATCGCGGCACTCGCTTTCGCTGCCTGCGACGACAAGGACGACCGGCATGACAACGACCGCGACTACTTCGGAACCATGATCGTTACCAGCCTCGAAGAGCCCGCCGAGACCTACACC
>JAIDKM010000042.1 GCA_029051915.1 Alistipes sp.
CACCAAAGGATCTCTCATTTGTTAAGCACCGGCCCCTCCTTGCAGATGCGCTTGTTGCCCGCGAGGGTCTTGCACGAGCAGCCCATGCAGGCACCGAAACCGCAGCCCATGCGCTCCTCGAACGACAGCTGGCCGTCGCAGGCGGTCGCCTTCGACAGCGCCCGAAGCATCGGCAGCGGGCCGCAGGCGTAGAAATAGTCGAAATCGCGTCCCGCGAGAGCGTCGGTAACGAATCCCCGCACACCCTCGGAGCCGTCGGCCGTGGCGACCGTAACGTCGCAGCCCAGAGCCCGGAACTCCCCGGCATAGAAGACCTCGGCCGCCGTGTTGAATCCCAGGATGACCTGCACCGGTTTGCCGGCCGCAAGCAACACCCGGGCCAGGTTGTAGAGAGGCGGCACGCCTACCCCGCCGCCCACGAGCAGCGGACGCCGCGCCTCGTTGTCGGTCGCGAAGCCGTTGCCCAGGCCGGTGAGCAGATCGAGCCGCACGCCGGACCGCATGCGGGCCATCTGTGCGGTGCCCTCGCCGACAACCTTATAGATAAGGGTCAGCGTCGCCGCATCGTAGTCGCACACCGAGATGGGACGCCGCAGATATCTGCCCTCCAACGCGATGTTGACGAACTGCCCCGGCCGCACGATCCACTGCGTATCGCCTTCGAGGCGCATGCGGAAGACCGACGCCGTAAGCGGTTCGTTCTCCTGAACCGTATATATTCCTTTTTTGTACATCATTTCGAATCGATGGTCGAGACACGCAGGGTGATCTCTTCGAGCACATCCAGAAGCACCGCCACGGTTTCGAGCGCCGTGAAGACCGTTACGTTGTTCTCGACGGCCGTGCGGCGGATCTCGTAGCCGTCGCGACGGGTGTCGTGCTGATTGATGTCGATGGTGTTGATAACATAGCTCACGTGGCCCTGCCGCAGCGAGTCGATGATCTCCGAACTGCCCTCGCTCAGCTTGCGGCGCGTGCGGGTGCGGATGCCGTGTTCGCGCAGGAAGGCCGCGGTGCCGGTCGTCGCCTCGACATTGAACCCGAGTTCATAGAAGCGTCTGACCAGCGGCAGCGACTTCTCCTTGTCGGGATCGGCAATCGTTACGAAAATCGTACCGTAGTTCGAGACGTTCATGCCCGTGGCCTGCAGCGCCTTGTAGAGCGCGCGGGTGAGCTTGTCGTCGTAACCGATCGCTTCGCCCGTCGACTTCATTTCGGGCGAGAGGTAGGAGTCCATGCCGCGGATCTTGGCGAACGAGAAGGCGGGCGCCTTGACGTACCAACGCTCCTTTTCGCGGCCGTAGACCTCGGTGATGCCCAGCTCGCGCAGGCTCTTGCCCAGAATGACCTGCGTGGCGATATGGGCCATGCCGACGCCCGTCGATTTGGAGAGGAACGGCACGGTGCGCGACGAACGGGGATTGACCTCGATGACGTAGACGTCCTCCTCGCCGTCGAGGATGAACTGGATGTTATAGAGTCCCACGATGCCGATGCGCAGACCCAGACGCACCGTGTAGTCGATGATCTTCTCTTTGGCGCGCGGCGAGACGCTGAACGTCGGGTAGACGCTGATCGAGTCGCCCGAGTGGATGCCCGTGCGCTCGACATGCTCCATGATGCCGGGGATGAAAACTTCGCGGCCGTCGCAGATGGCGTCGACCTCCAACTCCTTGCCCATGATGTAGCGGTCGACCAGCACCGGCTGGTCGGCGTTGATCTCCACGGCCGTCTGGAGGTAGTGGCGCAGGCGCTCCTCGTTCGACACGATCTGCATGGCACGGCCGCCCAGCACATAGCTCGGGCGCACCAGCACCGGATAGCCGATGCGTTCGGCAGCCCGCACGCCCGCCTCGATGTCGGTTACCGCCTCGGCTTCGGGCTGGGGAATACCCAGCTCCTCCATGATCTTCTCGAAGCATCCGCGATCCTCGGCGTTACGGATCGCCTCGCAGTCGGTGCCCATGATCGGCACGCCGAGCGACGCCAGGGGTTCGGCGAGGTTGATGGCCGTCTGTCCGCCGAACGACACGACGATCGCCTTGGGTTTTTCGAGGTGGATGACGTTCATCACGTCCTCCACGGTCAGAGGCTCGAAGTAGAGTTTGTCGCTGGTGGTGTAGTCCGTCGATACGGTCTCGGGATTGTTGTTGATGATGATCGCCTCGTAGCCTGCCCGGCGGATCGACCAGATGGCGTGTACGGTCGAGTAGTCGAACTCCACGCCCTGACCGATGCGGATCGGGCCCGAGCCCAGCACGACGATCTTCTCCTTGTCGCTGACCAGGGATTCGTTTTCCAGCTCGTACGTGGAGTAGAAATAGGGTACGTAGGACGAGAACTCGCTGGCGCAGGTGTCGATCATCTTGTAGACCGGGAAGATGCCGTTCGCCTCGCGCAAGCGGTACATCTCCTGCTCCGAGAGGCCCCACAGCTGCCCGACATACTTGTCGCTGAAGCCCATGCGCTTGGCGTCGCGCAGGGTTTCGATGTCGCACGGACGGGCACGCACGACGCTCTCGAACTCGACGATGTTCTTGAACTTTTCGAGGAAGAACATGTCGATCTTGGTGTTGTTGTAGATCAGCACCAGGTCGATGCCGCAGCGGATCAGCTGCGCGATGGCATAGAGACGGTCGTCGGTGCCCGTGCGGATATATTCCAGCAGCCGGTCGGTCGTCCAGTCGTCGAATTTCTTATGATAAATATGGCAGACGCCCGTTTCGAGCGACCGCACGGCCTTCAAAAGCGACTCCTCGATGGTGCGGCCTACGGACATCACCTCGCCCGTGGCCTTCATCTGGGTGCCTAACTGGTTCGAGGCGTCGGAGAACTTGTCGAATGGGAAGCGGGCGATCTTCGTAACGACATAGTCGAGCGTCGGCTCGAACGACGCCGGAGTGTTGGCGATGCGGATCTCGTCGAGCGTCAGTCCCACGGCGATCTTGGCGCTGACGCGGGCGATGGGATAGCCCGACGCTTTCGACGCGAGGGCCGACGAACGCGAGACGCGGGGATTGACCTCGATCAGGTAGTATTCGAACGACAGAGGATCGAGCGCGAACTGGACGTTGCAGCCGCCCTCGATCTTCAGCTCGCGGATGATCTTCAGGGCCGAATCGCGCAGCATCTGGTACTCGCGGTTGGTCAGCGTCTGGCTCGGCGCCACGACGATCGAGTCGCCCGTATGAACGCCCACGGGATCGATATTCTCCATGTTGCAGATGGCGATGGCCGTGTCGTTGGAGTCGCGGATCACCTCGTACTCGATCTCCTTGTAGCCCTTGATGCTCTTCTCGATGAGCACCTGATGCACGGGCGAGAGGAACAAGGCGTTGCGCATCATCTCGCGCAGCTGCGCTTCGTCGTCGGCGAAACCGCCGCCCGTGCCGCCCAGCGTGAAGGCAGGACGCAGCACGACGGGATAGCCGATCTTCCGTGCAATGTCGGCCGCCTCGTCGATCGAGGTGGCTACTTCCGACGGCAGCACCGGTTCGCCCAGCGACTCGCACAGCTCCTTGAACAGCTCGCGGTCTTCGGCCCGCTCAATCGACTCGAACGACGTGCCGAGAATCTCGACCTGGCACTCGTCCAGAATGCCTTTCTTGGCCAGCTGCACGGCCAGATTCAACCCCGTCTGCCCGCCCAGACCCGGCACGATGGCGTCGGGACGTTCGTAGCGGATGATCTTGGCCACGTATTCGAGCGTCAGTGGCTCCATGTAGACCTTGTCGGCGATGTGGGTGTCGGTCATGATCGTGGCGGGGTTGGAGTTGACCAAAACCACCTCGTAGCCCTCCTCGCGCAGCGCCAGACAGGCCTGCGTACCGGCGTAGTCGAATTCGGCGGCCTGACCGATGACGATCGGCCCCGAGCCGATGACCATCACCTTGCGTATGTCTTTTCTCTTAGGCATTTTTGTGCTCCTCCATCATTTTAATGAACTTGTCGAACAGATAGGTGCTGTCCTGCGGGCCCGGGGCGCTCTCGGGGTGATATTGTACCGAGAAGACCCGATCTGCGGGGCACTCGACCCCTTCGGCCGTGTTGTCCAGCAGATTGACATGGGTCAGCCGCAGGGGCGTGCCCGCAAGCGAATCGATGTCGACGGCATAGCTGTGGTTCTGGCTCGTGATCTCGATCTTGCCCGTATCCAGGCGCTTGACGGGATGGTTGCCGCCGCGGTGGCCGAACTTCATCTTGAAGGTCTTCGCGCCGTAGGCCAGCGCCACCATCTGATGGCCCATGCAGATGCCGAAGATGGGCAGCCGCCCCCGGAGCGCCCGCACCTTCTCGATCACGGGCTCCACGTCCGTAGGATCGCCGGGGCCGTTCGAAAGAAAGATGCCGTCGGGCCGGAAGGCGAGGATCTCCTCGACCGAAGCGTCGTAGGGCACGACCGTAACGTTGCACCCTTTGGCATTCAGACAGCGGATGATGTTGTACTTGATGCCGCAGTCGACGGCCACAACGTCGAACCGGTGGTTGGGCGTGCGCGAGAACCAGCGTTTCTTGCAGCTTACGCGCGCCACCATGTCGTGCGGCAGTTCATAGACTCGCAACCGCTCCATCGCCTCCTCGTGCGGCGTCGCAGCGTCGGTAATCATCACTTTCTGGCTTCCCTCGTCGCGGATCAGCCGCGTGAGCGCACGGGTGTCGATGCCCCAGATGCCGGGAATGCCCATCTCCTCGAAGACCTCGTTCAGCGTACGCGTGTAGCGGAAGTTCGAGGGGATGTCGTTGTACTCGCGGACGATCATGCCCCCGATCGTGGGAAACTTGGTCTCGTAATCCTCCTCGGCGGTGCCGTAGTTGCCGATCAGCGGGTAGGTCATGACGACCGTCTGGTCGGTATACGACGGGTCGGAGACGATCTCCTGATAGCCGACCATCGAGGTGTTGAAGACGATTTCGTTGATCGTCTCCCGGTCGGCTCCGAAGCCGTAGCCGTAGAACTCGCGGCCGTTCTCCAGAACGATTTTCTTGGTGTAAGGTTTCATATCGTTTTGCTCTCTTTCGTCATCTCTCCGTTTTCGGCTTCTTTTTTCCGCATCTCGCCTCCGCCCCTCGCGGAAGCGACACAATTACAATCGGTTCCCGAAACCGCAGTCCAATGATTGTTAATTTTTCATTCTTAATTCTTCATTCGCATCATAGACGCACCGGCCTCCCACGACCGTCATCGCGGCACGTCCCTGCACGGGCCACCCGGCGAAAGGCGTCGCCCGGCCTTTGGAACGGAACGTCGCCGGATCGATCTCGTATTTCGCATCGAGGTCGAGCACCGTGAAATCGGCCGGGCAGCCGGGCTCCAGACCGCCCCCGAGACCGAAGATGCGGCGGGGATCGACCGACATCAGCTCCACCAGCCGCTCCAGCGCGATCGTCCCGGGCAACACCAGATATTTATAGAGCAGCGGAAAGGCGCACTCCAGCCCGACGATGCCCATGGCGCTGCCCGACAGCCCGCGGGCCTTCTCCTCGGCCGTGTGGGGCGCATGGTCGGTGGCCACGACTTCAATCGTACCGTCGGCGATGCCCTCCAGCAGTGCGTCGCGGTCGGCCCGGCTCCGCAGCGGCGGGTTCATCTTGAAACGCCCCTCCTCCTGCAAATCCTCGTCGCAGAGCAGCAGGTAATGCGGCGCCGTTTCGCAGCTCACACGCAGCCCCCGGGCCTTGGCCTGCCGCACCAGCTCGACGCTCTTCCGGGTCGAGACATGGCAGACATGATACTGGCAGCCGGTCTTTTCGGCCAGCGCGATGTCGCGCTCCACCTGCCGCCACTCGCTTTCGGACGAGATGCCCCGGTGGCCGTGGATGCGACAGTAGTCGCCGTCATGAATGTAGCCGCCGCGCAGCAATTCGTCCACTTCGCAGTGCGCCACGATCGGCTTGCCGACGGCCGCAGCCCGCCGCATGGCCTCCTCCATCAGGGCCGCGGACTGTACGCCGCGCCCGTCGTCCGAGAACCCGACAACTTCGGGCGCCAAAGCCTCGAAATCGACCAGCTCGCCGCAGCCGCGCTGCCCGACCGTGATCGAAGCATAGGGCACGACCCGCACCGCAGCGTCGCGGCGGATCAGGTCGGTCTGCACGCAGAGGTGTTCGGGCGTATCGGGCGCAGGATCGAGGTTGGGCATGGAGCAGACGGTCGTATAGCCGCCGCGGGCCGCCGCCGCCGTGCCGGTGGCGATGGTCTCCTTGTGCGGAAAACCGGGCTCGCGCAGGTGGACATGCACGTCGACCAGTCCCGGCACGACAGAGCGTCCGCCCAGATCGACCGTCCGGTCGGCCGCCGCCCCGGGCATATCCGCCACAAAACGGCCTTCCTCGACGAGGAACGAGCCCTCCTCGAATTTTCCGCCGCGATAGATGCGGCCATTCGTGTAGCGTGTTTTCATCCGAGCGAAGCACAAAAAAATAGGGCAACCGAGCCGGTTACCCTAATAAAACAACAATACCTTCGTCGACAGACCCGAAGCCCGACCGATGATCCCGCTGTCGGGACAAACCAATCGGCGCTATGTGAGGTCTACGATTCATGGGTTTCGTAATCGGGAACAAAGGTACGACTTCGGAGCCGAATGCGCAAAACTTTCGGCGGAAAAATTTTCGACAAGGATTCAACACTTCCCCCGCGAGGCCGGACCGCCGGTCAGAAAACCGGCCCGCTGCCAGCCTTTTCATAAAGCCCGGCTCTTAGCCCAGCATACTACGTCCGCAGACACTTCATAGAACCCGGCTCTTAGCCGGGCGGAAACGCTCCGTGATGTCGGTCATCGTGCCGTCGGCCGCCACTCGATAGAGCCGTTGGTTGGTCGTGGGCGACGAGAGCGGGCCGAGCGCTTCGACCCAGCCGCCCAGCTTGATGTAGTCGAACGTCTGCGGCGCAACGCCCTCGGGCAGCTCCTGCCGGCCCGAGTACCAGCCGACCCGCAGTTCGGGCAGCGTCCGGCGCACGACGCCGGCCAGCCGCGCGATCTCCGACGGATCGGCATCCCCGCCCATGAAGCAGACGCACGTTACCGAACGGCCGTAGCGGCCGAGCAGCAACGCAAGCGCCTCGTCGTCGAGCACATCGCCCGCATCGGCTGTCAGATGCGGACTATGGCACCCGGGACAGCTGTTGGGACACCCCGTGATGTTGATGGCCAACGTGGTCTCACCGGGAATCTCGGCGAAAACCACGTCGAAATTATGGAAGCGCACCATGCCTACTTCTGCTCCGCGTAGTAGAACCGACGGGCGGCCTCCTTCTGACGCGCCGCCGAGAAGTTCGACACCCGTTTCATGTAGCCGATCACGCGCGTGAGGTAGTCGAGGTTGTCGCTGTGGCACTCGGGGCACTCTTTCAGATAGCGCTTGTCGATGTGGCCGCACTTGTTGCAGACCGTGTTGGGTATGTTGAACGTGAAGTAGTTGCAGCCCTCGGCCGCGGCGACGCGCAGCAGGTGGCGGTACTGTTCCTCCGACAAATGGTCTTCAAGATTCATGTGGAGCGCCGAGCCGCCCGTGAGATGCTCGATGTAGCGGCGGCCGTGAAGGCGGAACTTGTCGATGATGTTCAGCGACTCGTCCTCCACGACATAAAAATAGGAGTTGTAGCAGTCGCGCGGCACGACGTAGCCGTCCTCGCGGTCCCACTTGGCATGTTT
Source organism: Alistipes sp. (assembly GCA_029051915.1). Taxonomy (GTDB): domain Bacteria; phylum Bacteroidota; class Bacteroidia; order Bacteroidales; family Rikenellaceae; genus Alistipes. The sequence goes on from JAIDKM010000042.1 coordinate 7,656, forward strand.
GACGCCGACGTTCTCGGCCGGAATCATCTCGCAGTTGAACATCAGTTCTTTCGAGCGGTACTTCCGGTTGTACTGTTCGACGAGCCCCAGCACCTCCTGCACGAAGCGGGCATAGTCGTCGTTGTCGTCGATCGACAGCCCGAGAAATTCGGCGGCCTCGACCAGTCCGTTGACGCCGACGGTCAGATACTGGCGCGAGAGGTTGATGTACCCGGCATCGAAAAGCGGCAGCATTCCTTTGGCCTGCAGTTCCTTGAGATTCTCGTTGTAGGCCGTCTGCACCTTGTGCACCAGGTCGACGATCTCCTCCAGGAAAGTCAGGTAGTGCATGTTGTTCTTCACGGCATACTGGATGCAGCGGTTGAGGTTGATCGTCAGCACGCTTTTCGAGCCCGTGGAGACGCCGCCGGCACCCAGCGTATAGCTGAAACCGTTGTCCTGAATCTCGTTTCTGAGGCGGCAGCACGAGGAGAGCGAGTCGGCGTTGTCGCTGATGTAGGTGAAGAACGAGTGACCCTCGGAGTACATCCGGGCCGTGAAGTCGCCCCACTCCTTATCCTTGACGTCGCCGTTTTCGGTCAGCAGCGCCATCGTCTCGACAGGGAATGTCAGCACGGTTTTGGTGCGCTCACGGTTGAACCACGTCATGAAACGCTTCTGCAGCCACGACA
>JAIDKM010000043.1 GCA_029051915.1 Alistipes sp.
TACGGCGAGACTTTCGTTACCCGCGGTACGGAACCCAATTATTACAGCGTAGCGAAATCCCGCGACGATGAGGGCGAACTGGTGCACAACATCCTCAAGCATGGCAGCGAGAGCCTCAGCCACAGCAGCAATGCCAACTACGGCAACAACAGCACTTATTTCGAGGCGGCCGTAACCTACAACCGCGATTTCGGGCCCCATTCGGTCGATGCCTTGCTGCTCTACAACCAGCGCAGTTTCAACTACGGCGACATTCAGCCCAATCGCACGCAGGGTATCGCCGGGCGTCTGTCCTACACCTACGACCGCCGTTACGTCGCCGAATTCAACTTCGGCTACAACGGTTCGGAGAACTTCGCCAAAGGCCGCCGTTTCGGATTCTTCCCCTCGCTGGCCGTCGGGTGGCTGCTTTCGGAGGAACATTTCATGGCTTCGGCCAAAGACGTGCTTTCCAAACTGAAAATCCGTGCGTCGGTGGGTTCGGTCGGCAACGACAACATCGGCGGCAACCGCCGTTTTGCCTATCTGACGACCATCACATCCAATGCTCCGAGCTACAATTGGGGTTACGACGGCAGCACTTACTACGATGGCGTGCAGGAGGGCGAGGTCGGCGTGCTCAATCTGACATGGGAGCGCGCGCTCAAGACCAACGTCGGTATCGAACTCGGGCTGTGGAACAGATTCGACTTGCAGGTCGATGTCTTCCACGAGCGCCGTACCAACATCTTCATGCAGCGCTCCACGATTCCCTCGCAGACGGGTTTTCTGGCCAATCCCTATGCTAACTACGGCAAGGTCGACAACCGGGGTCTGGATTTGCAGCTCGTTTACAACCGACGGTTCGGCAACGACTGGAATCTGACCCTGCGCGGGACTTTCACATATGCCAAGAACAAGATTCTGGAGATTGACGAAGCCGAATCGGTGCGGGGCACCTACCGTTCGATCACGGGCCGCTCGATCAACACGCTGTGGGGCTTTCAGGCCGAACGCCTCTTTACCGAAGAAGATTTCGTAGACGGAGAACTCAAGCCGGGCATTCCCCGTCAGGAGTTGGGCGCCGAGGTGCGTCCGGGCGACATCAAGTACCGCGACATGAACGATGACGGCGTGATTACCGATGCCGACGAGGGTTATATCGGCGGCACGAACTCGCCGCGTATCGTCTACGGTTTCGGCGGCAATCTCAACTGGCGGAACATCGATTTCAGCTTCTTCTTCCAAGGTGTCGGCGATACCTACCGCATCATCGGCGGCTCGGACTATTTCATACCCGGCAGCGGACAGGGCGTTCTGGGCAACGTCTACACCAACTATACCGATCGTTGGACCGAGAGCGATCCGTCGCAGAATGTCTTCTATCCGCGTCTTTCCGAATCGACGAACACCAACAACAACCGCTCTTCGACGTGGTGGAAGAAGAACATGGGCTTTCTGCGCTGCAAGACCATCGAGATCGGTTACAGCCTGCCGCAGAAAACCGTTGCCAAAGCGCACCTGAAGACCATCCGTTTCTACGTGAGCGGCAACAACCTCTTCTATTTCTCGGGTTTCAAGCTCTGGGATCCCGAACTCGACTCCAACGATGGACTGCGCTATCCGGCCATGCGTTCGGTGCTCGTCGGTGCAAACGTGAAATTCTGATAAATACAACGCTATGAAACGTTTCTTACATATCTTCATCTTGATATTCGCCGTGTCGGGAACCGTAGGATGTTCTTATCTCGACAAGGAACCCGATACCGAAAAGACGCTCAAGTCGGTTTTCGACAACAGCAACGACGTCTACGGGTGGCTCGGCAACGTCTATTCGGGCATTCCCGATCCCTACATGGGCTACAGCCGCCATCTGGGCTGGGAGATTCTGGGCGACGACCAGACTCCCTCGGAGCGCTGGCGCCAATGGGACTGGGGCGTCATTCCGTTCATCCTCGGCGAGTGGACTCCGTCGAGTTCGTGGAACGGCAATTACTGGGCTTACCTGCCTCAGCGCATCCGCGAAGCCATGATCTTCATCCAGAACGTCCATCCGCTGCCGGAGCAGGGCATCTCGGCTCAGGAAGTGGCCTACATGCAGGCCGAGTGCCGGTTCCTTGCCGCTTATTACTGGTACTTGCTGGCCAATACCTACGGCCCGGTTCCGTTCAAGCCCGATTATATAGCTCCGACGGATTTCGACCTTGCCGAGCTGATGGAGGGGCAGCGTCCTTATTATGAGATCATCGACTGGTGCGAGCAGGAGATGGCGGCCGTGGCGAAGATTCTGCCGGCCCGTTATACGGAGGCCCGCAAGTATGGCCGCGTTACGTCGATCATGTGTCTGGCTGTCCGTGCCCGCATGCTGTTGTTCGCAGCCAGCCCGCTGGTCAACGGCAATCCCGATTACGCCGGACATGTCAACCGCGACGGCGAGCATCTTTTCAGCCTCACGGCCGATCCGGAGCGTTGGAGCAAGGCTGCCGAGGCATGCCGGGAGCTGATCGTGCTGGCGGAAGAGGCCGGACACACGCTCTATGTCGAGCAGAACGCCAACGGTACGATCGATCCGTTCGCATCGTGCCAGAATCTGTTCCTCACCCGTTTCGACGAGGGCAACAAGGAGATTCTTTTCGCCCGTCCCGGCGGCTGCGACTATACCGAGTACGAGAAACATATCTGTCCGACGGCTGCCGGCGGCAGCGGGGGGCTGGGCGTTACGCAGTCGCTCGTCGACGCGTTCTTCATGCGCAACGGGCTGCCTATCGACGATCCGGAGTCGGGTTATGTCGAGGAGGGATTCTCCGTCTCCGACGACCGGCGCGGCAACGACTGGGAAACCGACTGCAACAACGGTGCGACGACCGCGGCCGGAACTTACAACATGTATTGCAACCGCGAGCCGCGTTTCTATACGGCCGTCAGCTACAACGGTTCCTATTTCTGGCAGGAGGAGCGTCCTTACGAGTTCTTCTACGGGCAGCAGGACAATCCCCATACGCACGATGCGCCGCAGAACGGGTATCTGCTGCGCAAGAAGGTATCGCCCGATACCAATGTCAAGGAGGGCAACTTCAAGTATCGCCCCGGTATTCTCTACCGGCTGGGCGAGGCTTATCTCAACTACGCCGAGGCTCTGAACGAGTCGGCCCCGGGCCACAACGACATTTTGCTTTATCTGAACAAGATCCGCGAGCGTGCCGGAGTTCGTCAATATACTGCGGGCGCTACCGACAACGGCCATATCCATGTCGACCTTGCCGATCAGGAGACCATGCGCCGGCTCATCCGGGCCGAGCGTCGGGTCGAGCTGTGCTGCGAGGGTATCCGCTACGATGACCTGCGTCGTTGGAAAGAGGCCGAGACGCTGCTCAATGGCGATTTCTACGGAATGAATTTCAGCGGCCGGAACGAAGCCTCGTTCTATGTGCGCACGCCTTATCAGACCCGCGTCTATAAGAAGTCTTATTATTGGTTCCCGATTCATCAGAGCGAGATCGACAAGAACCCGAAACTGATTCAGAATCCTTACTGGAATTAAAAAACTCATCTATACTACGTTAATGTACCAACGTCATTGGACCGTGATCCTAAATCCGAGCGCTGTAGCTCGCGGCTGTTGCCGCGTATTCAAGTTCTGACCCACCCCCAAACCCCCGCCTCAGGCAGGGGCTTCGG
>JAIDKM010000044.1 GCA_029051915.1 Alistipes sp.
GTTGATGAGCGATCCTTCGCCCGTGAACACCACCAGGAAGTAGAAACCGGTGGTCTTCTTCTGAATGGGATAGGCCAGTTTCTTGAGGCCCCACGACTCCCGGTTCACAATCTGACCGCCGTTTTCGGTGATGACACCCTGGAATTTGTCAGCGACCTCCTGCACCTGCTGGTCAGAGAGAACCGGCGTAACAATGAAAACGGTTTCGTAATTGTTCATAATACGTTGAATTAAAATGTTATTCCCTTTTCGGGCCTGCAAAGATACGAAGGATAATCCGGATTTCAAAATTATTTCCGTCCTTCCGGCTCCGGCAGGGCAAAACTATATTTTTTAGTTAAAAAACTACGAATTTTAGTTGCATGTGAAAATTTTTTAGTTACCTTTGCTGTCGGAAGGTGTCCGCCGCGGTGGCGGCACCCCTACGATCGCTTGTCATGGAAAAGCTCACACCTCGCGAAGAAGAATTGATGCGTTGTTTCTGGGAGCACGGGCCTTTGTTCGTCCGGGAGCTGGTCGACCTCTCGCCCGAGCCCAAACCCCACTTCAACACCTTGTCCACCATGGTACGGACGCTCGAATCGAAAGGTTACGTCGGCCACAAGGCCTACGGCGCCACCTACCAGTATTTCCCCCTCGTCGGCGAGGCGGAGTTTTCGCGCCGGACGCTGGGCGGCGTCATCCGCAAATATTTCGAGAATTCCTACCTCGGGGCCGTCTCTGCATTGGTCGAGGAGGAGAAGATTTCGGTCGAGGAGCTGCGCGGACTCATCGAGCGCATCGACCGGCAAAATCACGAATAGCCATGTACGACCTTTTCATATATAGTCTCAAGACGGGTGCTTGCCTGGCAGTCTTCTACTTGTTCTTCAAGTTGCTGCTCAGCCGCGAAACGTTGCATCGCTTCAACCGCATCGTCATCCTCGCCGGTATGGTGCTCGTGTTCGCTCTGCCGCTGTGCGTCATCACGGTCTACCGCGAGCTGCCCCTTTCGCCGCAGTTGCCGGCGGTCGAAACGGCCGCCGCGTCCGCCCTGCCGGAGGAGCCGGCCGCCGCGTTCGACTGGACACTGCTCGCCGGAGCGCTCTACCTGGCCGGGGTCGTCGGGATGTTGGGTTGGTTGGCGCGGTCGTTCCTGGCCATCTTCCGGATCATCCGGTCGGGACGGCACGAAAAACTCGACTCCGGAGCCGTTCTCGTGCGGGTGCGACAGGCCATCACTCCGTTCAGCTGGGGGCGCTACGTCGTCATTTCCGAGGAGGATCTCGCCACGGCCGGACGAGAGATCCTTCTGCACGAGCAGGCCCACCTGCGCCTGCGCCACTCGGCCGATTTGCTGCTCACCGATCTGGCGGGATCGCTCCAGTGGTTCAATCCGGCCATGTGGCTGCTGCGGCGCGAACTGCGGGCGATCCACGAATACGAGGCCGACCGTGCGGTGATCGACAGCGGCGTCGAAGCCCGGGACTATCAGTTGCTACTCATAAGGAAAGCTGTCGGCGGGAGGTGGTATTCCGTTGCCAACAGCTTCAATCACAGTAAACTTAAAAACCGTATTACCATGATGTTACGTAAAAAATCGTCGCGGTGGACAGGGGTCAAGGCACTCTTCGTCCTGCCGCTCACGGCCATCGCCGTCGGGGCTTTCGCCCGCACCGCTTATGTCGTTCCTGACGACAAAGGTAACAAAGAATCCGTTCCGGTCAACATTTCGGGCCCGAATATTTCGCCCGACAACCAGCCGCTCTACCTGGTCGACGGCCGGGAGGTCGCCTCGCTCGACGGCATCGAAGTGGAAGAGATCGCTTCGATCGAGATCTTCAAGGACAAGCAAACCATCGAGTCCTACGGCGACAAGGCCCGCAACGGAGTGATCGTCATCACGTTGCACAAGAATGGCGAGCAGCCGAAGAAAACCAGGGAGAAGACTTATGTCGCGGACGACGTGGTCGTCATAGGCTACGGCAAGCAGACGAAAGAAGAGATGGAAGCGATGCGGAAAGCCCAAGAATACTTCGAGTCCGAGGAGTGGAAAGAAGCCCAGCGCAAGGTCGCCGGAGTTCAAGAATACTTCGAATCCGACGAATGGAAAGCCGCGCAGCAGCAGCTCGAAGAGGCCTCGAAAAAGGCCGCCGAAGCCGGAAAATCCGCAGAGTTGCAGCTTACGGGACGCGTGGTCGCCATCCATGCCGACAAGTATGCCGAGCAGCAGACCGAGGAGGGCGCAACCCGTTCGACGGGACGCATCACGGTGATCGACGGCGGTGCTTACCGCGACTACCTGATCTTCATCAACGGTCAGCGCGCCACGGCAGCCGACCTGGAGGCGATTCCTGAAGGCAAGATCCGCAAGATGACCATCTACAAGGGCGAGCAGGCCGTCGAGAAGTACGGCGAAGAAGCCCGCGACGGCGCCCTCGACATCCAGGCGAAGATCCGCAAGAACAAAAAATAGAGCCGCTCCTCCCCGCTGCCGGACCAGAATTGCAGCGAGTCTGAACAAAGTACCGATCAAATAAAAAAGTTCAACCGGAAAGCGGGTCGTCCTTCGGGGCGACCCGCTTTGTTGCTTCTTTGTTTGGTAGTTCCCGAAAATTACCCTACCTTCGCATACGGCGGGGAGGTTTTCTTCCTCGAACTTCGCAAGTTTGCTCAATCGTCATCGGAATCACCACCTCGTTGCGAACACGAGCATCTCAGAACCTGTTGCAGGGCGGACTGCGCATTCCAGCGTAGGGTTGCTCCATTTCAACAGGCGGGCTTGTGGTGAGCCTCGATGACGTATGGCAGTAGCTCTACGTTTTTTTTTGCGGCTGCCCGAAGCCTGTACCTTAATGAATGGCAGACATATGAAGAAACCGTTATTGCTTTTGTGGGCGTCGCTCCTGCTCTGCGGCGGAGCCCGGGCCCAGTCGGACATCGCTTTCCGGCGTACGGTCGTGGACGAACAGCGGCAGCCGCTCGCCTATTTCGACCTGTTGATTCTCAACCCTGCCGACTCGGCGCTTCTCTTCGGCGAAGCCTGCTTCGACGGCCGGCTGGAGGTGGCGGATCCCCCGGTCGGAGGGGCGCGGCGGGTCGTGCTCCGCAGTCTGGGATACCGCGACCTCTCGTTTCTCGAAGAGTTCGACCGTCCCTCGTCGCCCGACACGCTGATCCTCGAAGCGGAGGCCATCGGCATCGGCGACGTAGTCGTTACGGCCGCAGCCCCCGCCATCTCCTACTCGGCGGGCAAGGCGCTCGTGCAGGTGGCCGGATCGCCGCTCCAGCACCTTGCCGAAGTCGTCGACATCCTGCGCCGCACACCCGGACTGGAAGCCGACGAATCGAGCATCACGATCCAGGGCAAGGGCGAACCCCTGATCTACATCGACGACCGGAAGAGCTCCTACGCCGAGCTGCAACTGCTGCAACCCTCGCAGATCCTCTCGATAGAGGTCGACCGCAACCCCTCGGCCCGCTACGATGCCGCCTACAAATCGGTGCTCCGCGTCCGCACGAAGCGCTCGCCGAACAAGCTATCCGGACAGATCGCCGGCGCCGCCTACTTCAACCGGCGATTCAGCGAAGCGGCGGGAGCACAGCTCCAGATCGCCTCGGAAAAGTGGGTCAACTACTTTTCCTACAACTATTCGGGAGGCACCGACCACAACTACCTGGACAACACCAACGGCATTCTGCTGCCCGGCAACGAACTGGCCGACACCGTCCACACCGAATCGCTCTTCAACTACCGACGCCATTCGCTGCTCTACGGCAGCACGCTCGACATCACGCCGCGGCATCGTCTTTCGTGGCAGTATACGGGGATATTCATGCGCAACAAACTGGACAACCGCCAGCAGGAACGGGAGTATCGCCCGAACGAACCGACGGACTATTCGGAGTCGCACGACGTGAATCGGATCCGGAACTCCTCCCAGTCCGCCCATCTGGCCTACCGCTTCGCCATCGACTCCGCCCGCGCATGGAAGGTCGAAGCCGACTACACGCATGTCGACCCGCGAACCGACCAGACCGTGCTGCGGAACCGCCTTCCGGCGGGAACCGTCGACCGGCTCGACATCCTCAACCGTTCGCGCTCCGAAGTCATCGCAGCCAAATCGGAGTTCACGACGCCGCTGTGGGGCGGCGAACTGCTTGTAGGGGCGCACTACGGCCGCATCGGCAGCAAGACCTTCTCCGACTACGACGGACAGACCGCCGACACGCGCCTGAAGAGCGACAACCTCGCGATTTATGCCACCCTCGAACACGAATACGCCAAATGGGGCTGGGAAGCGGGAGTGCGCGGCGAATTCCAAAACGACCGGGTAGATGTCGACGGCGTATCGCTGCGCGACGGCTGGGAGAACAAGTGCTTCCCCTCGCTGCGTCTCTACACGACTCAGGAACTGCTGCGCGACTTCGACCTTGCGCTCTCCTACACAAGCAGGATCACCCGCCCGACGATCTACGAACTGGATCCGACGCAAAACTATGAAAACAACATGGTTACCGAAAGCGGCAATCCGCTGCTGCGCTCGGCCGTCAGCCACAGTCTCGGATTCATGGTCTCCTACCGTCAGAAACTGACGCTGACCGCCGACCTCGATTTCCGACGCCATGCGATCCTCCGCTCGGGCATACTCGGCGACGACGGAACGAGCATCCTCTCCATCCCCGTGAACGTCGACCGCTCGCAATTCGGCAACATCGACCTGACCTACAACGATCGCTGGGGCTGTTTCTCCCTGACGCTCACCGCGGGAATGGAACTGGCCCACGCCCGGATCCCCTACCTGGACGGGCGGATCACGATAGGCAAGCCGGCGTGGCACGGCTCGGCGAATCTGGATCTGGAGATAGGCAAGAACACCATGATTACGTGCGGATTCAGCTATGCCGGCTACAGCTACGAACTGATGTCGAGGTTCGAACCCACGAACAACCTGACGGTCGGCATCACGCAATACTGCTGCGGCCGGCGGCTGCAACTCTCGCTCCTGGGCTACGACCTGCTGCGAGGAACCAACAACAGCTGGTACGACCGCTTCAACTATTATGTATCGACGCAACGCAGCGACCGCGACTTGCGCATGGTACGCTTCAGGGCGCGGTGGCTCTTCAACGGCCACAAACCACGCTACACGGAAGCGGCGCAATCGGCCGAAGCGGCCCGCATCCAATAAAGTCCGGCTACTCGAAACCGATAGGCTGCGGCCCCGACGGCCGGTAGCGGTACTGCTCCAGCCGGGTGGAGTTGGAGAGCCGGAAATACTGGCTGCCGACCAATCCGTTCTTGCCGAAGGCGACGCCCAGGCGAATCTGGATCGTATTGAAAATCAGACGCTCGTTCTTGATACGCAAGCCGCCGCCCAACGACGCGAAGAAGTCGTTGCGGAAGATGTTGGGCGAGTAACCGATCGACCCGAAGTCGGCGAAGCCGAAGAAGGCGATGCGGAAGCCGAGGGGCTGCCACGGCGTGAAGAAGACGGTTTCGGTGTTGAGCACCGCGCGGCTGGTGCCGATGACCTGCTCGTCGAGCGCCTGCAAGCCGTTGCGGCGCGTGAAACGGATGCTCTCGTCGTTGCCCGAGCCGCGGTTCCACCCCTGCGTGTAGTTGAGCATCAGGAACTGGCGCATGCGGCTGCGGCGCAACAAAAAGAGGTTGGAGAACCACCGCAAGTCGACGTCCACGGCGTTGCGGTTCCAGGCGCCGCTGCGGCAGTCGACGTAGCTGCCCAGCGAGAGGCCGCCCATGATGTAGCCGACCGAACGGAACCCGCCGGTCATGTAATTGAGCCCCAGGTAGATCTCGTCGCCGAACTCGCCCCACCGATACCCGCTCACGACCTCGGCCTTGTAACCGGTCGCGAGGTACTCGTCGGAACCGAATCCGTAGATCAGGTTGGCCGTGAGGAACTTCTCGCGGTAGAGACCGGCGCCGAAGAGGAGAAGATCCTGGTCGTGCAAGGCCGGATGATGGGTAGCCGACACGCCGTCGGGCCGCCGAAGGAAGCGCCTATAATTATAATGTCCTGTAAAAAAAATGCTTGAGCCGGCAGACCGCAAGAAATGCGAATAACCGCCCCAGAGGTCGAAATTACGTTCCTTGACCAACAAGGAGGTATCCTGCTCGATCATGTACTGCTTGAACTTGAGGTCGCTGTACCGGGCACCCACCTCGTAGTCGGTCGGCCGCAAGAACTCCTTGCTCAGCTTCATGTCGAGCGTCGAGTTGTAGAAGTCGCGGCCGGCGGCGAACTCCGCCGTATAGAAAGTCCCCAGGACGTTGGGAATCTCGTATTCGACCATGTTGCCGCCGTAGGAGAAGTCCTTGCGGCTGAAGTTGGTGTTCAGCCGGAGCATGTTGCCCGAGCCGAGGATGTTGGCGTCGACCACGGCCAGCATGGTGCGGCCCTCGGAACGGACGTCGCCGTCGACGGTGATCGTCCAGCTGTCGCGCGTGCGGATGACCAGATCGACCCGCGTCGTGTCGAGCGTATCGGGCCGCACGTCGACGTCGACTCTGGAGATGTAACGGCGCGAGCGGAGCAGCTGCTTGTTGCGCACGACGAGCTGCGGATCGAAGCGGTCGCCCGGCCGGAAGAGCAGATCGCGGCGGACGACCCGCTCGGCGGTCAACGCGTGGACTCTGTTGCCGGTGCGTTCGAACCAGTTGCCGTCGGGATCGAAGACCTGCCGGCGCTCGATCGTGATGTTGCCGATGGTCTTGCCCTCGTAGCGGGCCAGTGCACGGCTCTCGTCGAGCACGCGGCCGTTGCGGGTGGTATCGGGCGTCGGGCGGACGAACAACCACCGATAGAGCAGCCGCGGAACGGCATGACGGCTCGTCTTCGACCGGATGCTGTCGTAGAGCCGCCGGTTGCGCTCGGCGGTAACCCGGGCGAGGCTGTCCTCCGGGAAGCGGTCGGGCGAATAGGCTCCGGGCCCGGCGGCTGCCGCCCGAGAGAGAGAGCAGAGTGCCGCGAGCAGGAGAAGCGATATGCAGAGCCGACCGACCATAGCGTCAAATATAACGGATTTTCGCAAAAAAACGTATTTCCGCCGGAGAGGGCGAGCAAAAAAAATACCCCGCAGAATATTTCTGCGGGGATAAGAAAAGTCGGACAGGGCTCTGTCAGGAGGAGATTCGGCTTCTCTCGGAACGGCCTCACTCGGAAAGCCTCACTCGAAACAGCCTCACTCGGAACGGCCCCTCTCCTATGCCCCCGGCCCCTTCGGCCCCTTTAGCGCCGGCCCTCTTTCGCTTCGATGCACTCGGTGGCGTGAGGAACCTTCATCAGACGCTCCTTCGGGATGAGCTTCCCGGTCGTCTTGCAGATGCCGTAGGTCTTGTTCTCGATGCGGACGAGGGCCATTTCGAGGTTGCGGATGAACTTCATCTGGTGGGTCGCCAGGCGGCCGTTCTCCTCTTTGGAGAGAGTTGCGGCACCCTCTTCGAGCACCTTGTAGGTGGGCGAAGTATCCTCCGTGTCGTTGTCGGCCGTATGGGTGATTGTCGCACGCAGCAACTCGTAGTCCGCCCGGGCATTCTCCAGCTTCTTAAGGATGACCTGCCGGAACTCTTCCAGCTCGGCGTCGCTGTATCTGTTTCGCTCGTCTGCCATAGTCGTGTCGCGTTAGGTTTTACGTAAAATTAGGCAATATTTCCGACAGTACCAAATTTTGCGCCTTTTTATTGCATCCGCCTACCGCACCCGCGTCAGCGCAATGCGCACCGGCCGTTCGTCGATCTCCGACTCCACGCAGACCTCGCCCGACGGAGCCGCCGCGGCCCGTACCTCCACGGCCAGCGTCTGCTGGGCCATGTAATCGGCATGGCGGGCGATGGCCGAAGCGACGAACTCCTCGTCGGCGATCTCGACGCGGATGCGGTCGGTAACCTCGAATCCGGAATCCTTGCGGATGTTCTGGATGCGGTTTATCAACTCGCGTGCCACGCCCTCGGACAACAACTCGTCGGTGAGCGTGATGTCGAGGGCCACGGTGAGCTTGCCCTCGGTGGCGACGCGCCACCCCGGCATATCCTCGGAGGTGATCTCGAAGT
>JAIDKM010000045.1 GCA_029051915.1 Alistipes sp.
ATATTCTTGCCGTTCTACCGGGTCGACGAGTCCAAGTCGGGTACGGGCATCGGCTTGACCATCGTCAAGCACATCGTCGAGTGGAATAACGGTTCGGTTTCGTTCTCCCCGGCCGAGGGCGGCGGCGCTGCTTTCGTCGTTACGATACCGCTCACGCAGCCTTTCGTCGATATTCCGGGCGATGTCGCTGTCGCCGAGGTTCCGGCCAAGTTGCCGGCAGACTATGCGTCGGATTTCCGCTTCGAGGAGCCGACGGCCGGCGACGAGGGTACGATCACCTTGCTGATCGTGGAGGACGATGCCGACATGCTCGATTTCTTGGTTTCGAGTTTTCAGGCTAAGTACCGCGTGTTGCGGGCTTCCAGCGGCGAGGAGGCGTTCGATTTGTTGCAGGAGCGCAACGTTACGCTCATCATCAGCGATTGGATGATGCCCGGCATCTCCGGGGCCGATCTCTGCCGGCGCGTGCGCGAGAACCAATTCTTGTGCCATATTCCGTTCATTTTGCTCACCGCCAAGTCCGATTTTTCGTCCAGTCTCGAAAGTCTCGACTGCGGGGCCGACGCCCACGTGAAGAAGCCTTTTTCGCTCGTCTATCTGCAGGCGATGGTCAGCCATCTGATCGACATCCGTACCATGTTGGTGCATAAGTTCTCCGCCATGCCCGATCTCACTTTGCAGCCCGTCTCTTCCAACCAGGGCGACGAGGCTTTCCTCGCCAGGATGAAGGAGTTGATCGACGCCAACATCTCCAACGTCGACTTTTCCATCGATATGTTGGCCGAGAAGATGTGCGTCTCGCGTTCGGGGCTCTTTTCCAAGTTGCGCAGCATGCAGGGAATCACTCCCAACAAGCTCATCCGGAATGCACGCCTCAAGTCCGCCGCCCGGATCCTCCTCGAAGGAAAATATCCCGTCAACGTCGTCAGTTATATGGTCGGGTTCAACAATCCGTCTTATTTTTCCAAGTGTTTCTTCCGCCAGTACGGAATGGGGCCTCGCGAATGGATCGAACGGCATGCCGCACAGGAGGCCCGATCCGACGACAGCACTGCTCTGTAGCGCGCCTCGCAGGCCGTTTCGGTGCGATTTGGATTATTTTTGCAGAGATTTATACTATATTTCGATCCTGCAATTTCCAAATAGCTAATTTTGTATAACGGCCGGCGTTCCGACAGGGGTTCTTTTGCTGCGGTTCGTCCCGTTCCGGTGTTTCCCATTAGCACGAACTTACCAAACCAAACTAAAACTTTACTCTATGAAAGAACTTTTGCACAAACGGATTTCGCATCGTCGGAGTGTCTTTCAGCATTTTATGACAGCGCTTTTGTCGCTGTTCGTGGGGGGGGGAATTTTATTCTCTCCGACTGAGTCTTTCGCCCAGAAACACAGGGTTTCGGGCGTCGTAACCGATGCTTCGGGTTCTTCGTTGCCCGGTGTCAGCGTCGTCGTCAAGGAGAATTCGACCATCGGCGTCAGCACGGGTGCGAACGGCGAATATTCGTTGGAGGTTCCCGCCGGTTCGACGCTCGTTTTTTCGTTCCTCGGCTTCCAGACTCAGGAGTTGGCCGTCGGTTCCCGATCGCGTCTCGACGTTACGCTCAAGGACGATGCGTTGGCTTTGGACGACGTCGTGGTCATCGGTTACGGTACGCAGCGTAAGGGCGACGTAACCAGCGCCGTTGCCAGCGTCAAGGCCGACGATTTCCTCACGGGTAATATAGGCGATGCCGCCCAGCTTATTAAAGGTAAGGTCGCTGGTCTGAATGTCGCCAAGGGCAACGGTGATCCTTCCGAGTCGTCCACCATCATGTTGCGCGGCGTTACTTCGCTCATGGGCGGTTATACGCCGTTGATCCTCGTCGACGGTATCGAGGGTAGCTTGGAGACCGTCGCTCCCGAGAGCATCGCCGAGATTTCCGTCTTGAAGGATGCTTCGGCCGCCGCCATCTACGGTACGCGCGGCGCCAGCGGCGTAATCCTCATCACCACCAAAACCGGACAGCGCGGCGAGCGTTTCAACGTCTCTTATTCGGGCTACGGTTCGATCTCTTCTTTCGCCAAGACGGCCGACTTCATGACGGCCGATTGGATTCGTTACAATGAAACTTTGCCTTCCAACCAGCGGATCTCTTCTTTCTCCGATCTGGGCGCCAACACCGATTGGTTGAAGGAGGTTACTCAGACCGGCTGGACTCAGAATCACAACGTGTCGATCGAGGGCGGTACGAAGTCGATGACTTATTCGGCCAACGTCTCTTATCGGCAGAACGAGGGCGTCATCAAAGGTTCGTTCGCCAACG
>JAIDKM010000046.1 GCA_029051915.1 Alistipes sp.
GATCTATGTAGCCAACGAAGACGGCGACAAACTTTGGGCTGCGCTCTGGAAGCGGGTGCGGAATACGGGCTGAAGAACATCGGCCTGGGAGCCCGCGACACGCTGCGGCTGGAAAAAGGCTTCTGCCTCTATGGCAACGACATCGACGACACGACCTCGCCCATCGAAGCGGGGCTGGGCTGGATCACGAAGTTCGCCGACGGCAAAGAGTTCATCGACCGTCCGCTGATGGAGCGTCAGAAAGCCGAAGGCGTGGCGCACAAGCTGGTGGGATTCAAGATGATCGACCGCGGCATACCGCGTCATGGCTATGCGCTGGCGTCGCCTGCCGGAGAACGGCTCGGCCACGTTACGTCGGGCACGATGTCGCCCTGCCTGAAGGTCGGATTCGGCCTGGGCTACGTGGCGGCGGAGTTCGCCAAACCGGGAACCGAAATCGCGGTGGTGATCCGCGAAAAACCGGTCAAAGCCGAAGTGGTGAAGATTCCCTTCGTATAACGCATACGGACGAACGACGACTCCGGGAAACGAACCGTTTCCCGGAGTTTTTATTTCGAGACGGGCTGCCGGGAGGGGTTCGGCATGATAATCGCGGTAGGCCGAATCGAATATGAAAACGCATTATCTTGGACTGGAGCTGGCGTCGCCCGTTGTGGTGGCCAGCTCGCCTTATACCGCGACCCGGGAAAATATCGAAAAATGCGCGGCACAGGGGGCCGGTGCCATGGTGCTGAAGTCGATCTTCGAGGAACAGGTGCTGCGGCGTACGGCGGCGTACGACTACCGATCGCAAGGGATGGGCGACTCGGGCGAGTATCTGGAGAGCTATCTCGGCGACGAATACAAACTGGAATTCCTCCGCCTGATCGGCGATGCCCGCAAGACCGGACTGCCCGTCATAGCCAGCATCAACTGCGTATCGGCCGGCGAGGGGTGGATCGACTATGCTGCGGCGATGGCCGATGCCGGGGCTTCGGCGCTGGAGCTGAACATCTTCCTGCAACCGGCCGACCCGAAGCGTCCGGCGCAGCAAATCGAAAGCGATTACACGGCGATCGTCCGGCAGGTGGCCGGTGCGGTGCGGATTCCGGTGTCGGTGAAGCTGCCGATGCGGCTGACCAACGTGCTGGCGCTGGCCGACGCGCTGCATGGCTGCGGAGCCCGGGGTGCGGTGCTTTTCAACCGATATTTCGAACCGGACATCGACATCGAACGCCTGGAGTTCGTGGCGGGCGATCCGTTCAGTGAACCCTCCGAATTGCGGAACGTGCTGCGCAGTACGGCGCTCTGCACGTCGGCTGTGCCGGAGCTGGACGTAGCCGTCTCCACGGGCGTACACGACGGCGAAGCGGCGGTCAAGGCGCTGCTGTGCGGTGCCCGGGCGGTGCAGGTATGCACGGCGATTCATCGCTCGGGGTACGAGGCGATCGCGGAGATCGGCCGCTTTGTGGACGAATGGGCCGCGCGGCACGGATTCGCGGCTCTTGAAGAGTTCTACGGCAAGCTGAACTACGGCGAGATCGGCGACGCCCTGTTTCAGCGGGTGCAATACATGAAACATTACCCCGCCGGCGCGGAGTAGCGGCTATCGGGCCGTTTCCCGGTTTTTCCTTTGGTCCGTTTCTTGGTTGTAGATGGCGTCGAAGCGCCGGCGCAGCGCCTCCGGATTGCGGATCAGCGCGCGCAGCTCCCCGAGCCGCCGGGCGTTGTCGGAGAAGGGAATCCAGAGCCGCAGGTAACCGCCGTCGGCGTATTTCCGTTCCAGGTGTTCGCGGCAGCGGGCATATTGTCCCTCGCGGTCGAGGGCCGGGAAGTGCTCCAACCCGTATTGCACGGTGCGGCGCAGGACGGTTTCGGGATCGATGCAGCGGTCGGCTTCGGCGACGATCCGGCCGTAGATCGAACGGGGTTCATGTTCGGACGAGGCGCGATGATCCTCGACGGCCTCGCGCATGACGACGAGCTGCTCGTCGGAGAACCAGCTGCGCAGCACGGAGTCGGACGTCAGGATTTCGCCCGAGCGGAGGTGGTGGCGTTCGCGGCCGTCGGCCAGTCCGAGGTCGTGGTAGGCAGCGATGGTGCAGACCATGTCGAGGTCGACGTCGTAATGGGCGGCCAGCGTCAGGCTCTGTTCGATGACCGTGCGGGCGTGATCCGTGCGGTGCGCCGCATCGAAAGTCTCGTAACGGGGCAGGATTTCGCACTCGATGTAGGCGAGCAATTCAGGATTCATGGCACGAAGGTACGAAAAAAGTCCGCCTCAGAAAAGGCGGACTTGCTGTTTGCAGGGGGCCCAGTCCGGCCCCTCCTTCTCGGCACCCGGCTATTTGGCGTATGACACCGCGCGCGTCTCGCGGATGACGGTGATCTTCACCTGACCGGGGTAGGTCATTTCGTCCTGGATCTTCTTGGCGATGTCGTGCGAGAGGCTCTCCGACTCCTGGTCGGTGAGCTTGTCAGCGCCGACGATCACGCGCAGCTCGCGGCCCGCCTGGATGGCGTAGGTCTTGACGACGCCGGGGTACGACAGCGCGATGTCCTCCATCTCCTTGAGTCGCTTGATGTAGCTTTCGACGACCTCGCGGCGGGCACCGGGACGGGCACCCGAAATGGCGTCGCAGACCTGGATGATGGGAGCGATGAGCGACGTCATCTCCACCTCGTCGTGGTGGGCGCCGATGGCGTTGCAGACTTCGGGTTTCTCCTTGAACTTCTCGGCGAGCTTCATGCCGATGATTGCGTGCGGCAATTCGGGTTCGTCGTCGGGCACCTTGCCGATGTCGTGCAGGAGACCTGCGCGGCGTGCGATCTTGGGGTTGAGGCCCAGCTCGGAAGCCATGATGCCGGCCAAGTTGGCCGTCTCGCGGGCGTGCTGCAGGAGATTCTGACCGTAGGACGAACGATATTTCATCTTGCCGATCATGCGGATCAGCTCGGGATGCAGGCCATGGATACCCAAGTCGATGGTCGTGCGTTTGCCGACCTCGACGATCTCCTCCTCGATCTGCTTCTGGACTTTCGAGACGACCTCCTCGATGCGGGCGGGGTGGATGCGGCCGTCGGTAACCAACTGGTGGAGCGACAGGCGCGCGATCTCGCGGCGTACGGGGTCGAAGCCGCTGAGGATGATGGCCTCGGGAGTGTCGTCGACGATGATCTCGATGCCCGTGGCGGCCTCCAGGGCGCGGATGTTGCGGCCCTCGCGACCGATGATGCGGCCCTTGACCTCGTCGCTCTCGATGTTGAAGACCGTAACGGCGTTTTCGATGGCTGTCTCTGTGGCGACGCGCTGGATCGAGGCGACGATGATGCGCTTGGCCTCTTTCGAGGCGGTCATCTTGGCCTCCTCGATCGTCTCGTTGATGTAGGCGGCGGCTTCGGTCTTGGCCTCGGCCTTCATGTTCTCGATCAGGATGTTCTTGGCATCTTCGGAACTCATGCCCGAGATCTGCTCGAGCCGCACGTTCTGCTCGCGCATCATCTGGTCGATCTCCTCCTTCTTGTGTTCGAGCATCTGCATCTGGTTGTGCATCTGCTCCTTGAGCCGCTCGTTGTCGCGCATCTTGTTGTCGAGGTCGCGCTGCTGGTTCTGCAGGTTCTGCTCGATCTGGCGGGCACGCTGCTCGCTCTGGGCGATCTTCTGGTTGCGCTCGTTGCACTGGCGGTCATGCTCGCTCTTGAGCTGCATGAACTTCTCTTTGGCCTGCAGGATCTTCTCCTTCTTGATCATCTCGGCCTCGGCCTCGGCCTCCCGGAGGGCCGTTTCGCGCCGTTTGCGGATCGACATCCGGGCCACGAAGTTCGTAACCACGGCATAGATCGCCACGGCACCTACGGCGGAAATGCAGCAGGCAATTAAAATGGTGGTATTCATTGAATTCGGTATGCTTTATAATAAAGTTTCACAATCGTTGCTTTTCTGCCGGGAGGCCTCGGCGGCGAGTCCCTCCGTGCAGAAAAAAATGAAAAACCGCATAGGATTCCTTAGTCTTGTTTGACGAATCTGCAAGATAAGTCATGTGTGGAGTCTCCGACAATCGCAACCTTCCACCGGTACGCCGGAGCGTACGCCCGCGAGGGCCGAGGCCTGGTTTTGAAGCGCCGCGAGTTGCTCCAATATAAGAAGTGTTCAGTTTCGCAAAGCTGTAAGGAATCTATGCGGGTAGATTCTTCGTATGTAAAAGAACGTTCGGATGCTCCTCACTCCCCGAGGGAGTTCAGGTAGGCGTCCAGCTCTTCGTCGAGCCGGCCGAGCCGGTTCAGGTCGTCGTCGCCCAGTTCGCGGCCCTGCCGCGTGGCTACATTGGCTATGGCGAACTTGAGCGCCGCTATCGAGAGATAGTCCTGCTCGCCCCAGTCGCGGATATTCTGCTCCCGGATCAGCGAGAGGTAGTTGTTGACCTCCCGTTCGGCCAGACGGTATATTTCCTCTTTTCCGCTCTCGATATTGAACGGATAGCTTTTGCCTGCTATTTTGAGCGTAACCGCCTGTTTCGCCATCGTTTCGTCTTCTTTCGTTGCCGCCGGCTTCCGGGGCTGCGGCTCTCTCCTTGCTCCTCTCACCCTTTTAACTCCCCCTCCCTCGGTTGCAGAGGCCGGGATTACTCTTCGGGCCTTTCGAGCAGCTTGATGCACTTGTCCACCTCCCGCATAAGACGGTTGACACGTGCCCGCGCCTTGTCGCGGTTTCGGCTCTCGCCGGCGAGCCCTTCGGCCAGCTGCATCCGCGCTACCTCGGCATCGAGTTCCCGCACCCGTGTTTCGAGCGCCCGGTTCTCGCTGCGCAGCGCGTCGCGCTGAAGAGTCAGTTCGGCGCAGAGTTCCTTCAGCTGCCGGTGTTCCCCGATCAATTGCCGGACGCGGGCCTCGATATTACCTATGACGCTTTTGTCGGCCATGCAGCGATCTTGCGGTGAGAATTCCGTGTTTTGTTTCCAAAGATACGTAAAAGAACGGTAATACGCAAATTTTTATTTTGCGGCCGCTTCGCCGTAGAGGTCGTAATCCGACGCCGAGGTGATCGCAACGTCGTAGAAACGACCCCGCAGCAGTCGCCGGCCCGTCGCCGGGATCCAGATCTCCTGGTCGACCTCGGGAGAGTCGTACTGCGAGCGGGCGATGTAGAACTCGCCCTGCCGCGAGTCGACGATGACCCGCTCGGTCTTCCCGACGCGCCGGCGGTTGTTCTCCAGCGAGATCTCGCGCTGAAGCGTCATGATGCGCTCGACACGCGCTTGCTTCACGTCGTCGGGCACGTCGTCGCGCAGCCGCAGGGCCGAATGCGTCCCCTCCTCCTCCGAGTAGGCGAAGACTCCCA
>JAIDKM010000047.1 GCA_029051915.1 Alistipes sp.
GAGCGGGGCGTCTCGACGCTCGGCGGCCAGAGCATCTGGTTCGACGAGGACGTGCGGCGCCTGAACGCCGACGGGCGCGGCAAGCTCCTGGGCGAGTTCAAGGGCGACGACAAGCTCATCGTCTGGACTTCGAAGAACCAGTATTACATCACCGGTTACGACCTCGCGCAGCACTTCCCCGACGAGACCCTGCGCGTCGACCGTTTCCGATCCGAATGCGTCTACAGCGTTTGTTACTTCGACCGCGCACAGGGTTATTATTATATGAAGCGGTTCAACGCCGAGGTAACCGATAAGTTGCAGTTCTTCCTCGACGAGGAGGGTCAGACCGATTTCGTCTGCATGACCGACCGCGCCGGCGCCAAGTTGGAGATCTCTTACAAGGGGGCCCATGCGTCCCGGCCGGCCGACCAGGTCGACGTCGACGAGTTCGTCGGCGTCAAGAGCCACCGCGCCAAGGGCAAGCGCCTGACTACCTACGAGGTCGCTGCGTTGAGGTTCATCGAGCCCGAGTTGCCGCCCGATCCCGATCCTGCACCTGCCGACGAAGCGGACGATGCGGACGCTTCCGGCGAGACCGGTTTCGATGGCACGGATTTCGGGATCGAGGATAGCATGGATGGCGGCGGGACGACCGATGCCGCAGAGACCGCCGAGGGTGCATCCGCTCCGACCGCCGTGTCGGAGGAGGTCGCTTTCGAGATCGAGCGGCCTCGCGGCGATGCCGACGAGGTGATCGATCCCGAGCAGTTGAATCTGTTCTGATTCCGTCGGGTATGCGTCCGCTCTTTCTCGTCGGTTACATGGGTTGCGGCAAAAGTACGTTGGCCCGCAGGATCGCCCGGCGCCTCGGCGTCGAGGCCGTCGATACCGACCGGGCCGTCGAGGAGCGGGAGGGCGCTGCGGTCGCCGATATCTTTCGCTACGAGGGCGAGGAGCATTTCCGGCTCGTCGAGCGCGAGGTATTGGAGCAGGTGATCGCTTCCGGACATGGCGTCGTCGTCTCCACAGGCGGAGGACTTCCCGTCTGGCGCGACAACATGGAGCGGATGAACGGGGTCGGCATCACCGTCTACCTGCGGCGTTCCGCCGATCGGATCGCCCGGCGGCTTTCGCCTTACGGACGGCAGAAGCGGCCCCGGCTGCGAGGACTCTCGGACGAGGAGCTCGTCGGTTTCATGTCCCGCGACATGGCCGAGCGCGATCCTTTTTATGCCCGGGCCCATTGCATCGTCGATTGCGACCGTCTCTCCGACGACGAGGCGGTGGAAAAGATACTCGCAGAATTTAAAATGAAAAATGAAGAATGAAAAATTAAGATTGTCATGCGGTATTCCTCGTATTTATCGGTCGAGGGGACAAATGATTTTTCGTTCTTAATTTTTAATTATGAATAGCGCTCCCATAGGCATTTACGACTCCGGGCTGGGCGGTCTGACCGTCTGGCGCGAGGTGCGGCGCGCGCTTCCCGGCGAGTCGCTTCTCTACCTCGGCGACGGCAAGAACTGTCCCTACGGTTCCCGGCCGCGCGAGGAGATCGCCCGCCTGGCCGACCAGGCCGTCGCGGCGCTCGTCGCCCGGGGGTGTAAGATGATCGTCGTCGCTTGCAATACCGCGACGGCCGCCGCCATCGATTTCTTGCGCGGGAAGTACTCGTCCATCCCCATCGTCGGCATGGAGCCGGCCGTCAAGCCCGCGTGTCTCGCTACAAAAAGCCGAGTCGTGGGGGTGCTCGCCACGGAGCGTAGCCTCGACGGCGAATTGTTCCGGCGCACCGCCGCCCGTTACGGCAGCGGCATCGAGGTCGTTACGGCGCCCGGCCGCGGGTTCGTCGAGTTGGTCGAGGAGGATCGCGAGGCCACGCCCGAGGCCGAGGCTTGCGTTCGCGCCGCCGTCGCTCCGATGCTCGATCGCGGGGCCGACCAGATCGTCTTGGGGTGTACGCACTATCCCTTTTTGTTGCCCGTGCTCCGGCGCGTCGTCGCCGATCGCGGCGTCGGGATCATCGACCCTTCGCCGGCCGTCGCACGGCGTGTCGTCGAGTTGCTCGATCGCTACGGACTGCGGGCTGCTGCCGATCACCGGCCCGCGTACGGATTCCTCACTTTCGCCGACGATGCCTACCGTTCGCGGCTCGAACAGAAAGCGTTGGCTTCGGCTTTGTGATCTTCCGCCGCAGAAATTCCGGCTCCGGTAGCCTCGATTTCCGAAAAAAATCACTATCTTCGCTTTCTCAAAATCGGCTTTGAACAATGACTTCCCAGAACAGCACTTCTTCCCGGACGCAGCAGCGGGTTCAGCACAGCAACAGCGACAGTGCCCGTTGGATCGCCGGCTTGTTGTTGCTCTTCGTCGGGCTTTTCGTGGCCGTGGCGCTCTTTTCGTCCTTTTTTTGTTGGAAGGAGGATCTGAGTATTTTGCAGAAGTCGGCCGACGAGCGCGAGTTGTTTTCCATGTCGATGAAGAATTGGTGCGGCGGCACGGGCGCCCGATTGGGATGGTGGCTCGTCGATTCGTCGCTCGGCGTCTTCGGCATCGTCGTGCCGATGATCCTCATGCTCCTCGGTGCGCGGATCATCCGCCAGCGGCCTTTGTTGCTCAACCATTCGGTGCTCGTCCTCTCCTTGGTCATGATTTTCGGGTCTTTGACTTTGGGGTTCGCTTTCGGTACGCATTGGAGTTTGTGTTGTTCTTCGGGGTGGGGCGGTGCTTTCGGCATCCGCATGTCCGAGATCCTGAGCGGTTATATCGGTTCTTTCGGCATGGTCATCCTGTTGTTGGTCTGTTGGATTCTCATCGGCGTCTTCATCAACCGCGACTTCATCCAGACGGTCAATTCGGCGGTCGACCGCAGCGGTCGTCTCGTCCGTAATTTCCGGCATATCGGGCATAAGCCCGCTCCCTCTTACGACGATAGCTTTGCCGCGGATATGTCGCCGCAGGCGCCCGTTCGGCCGCAGCCGGTTCAACCCGTGCCGCCGACTGCCGGAGAGTATCCGCCCGAGGAGACGTGGATCTCGCAGCTGCAGGAGCCCGTGCAGCCTTATCGCTCGGAGGAGATTCCCTATACCATCCCGCCTCGTTCCGCCGTCGCTCCGGATCCGACTGCTTATGCGGCCGATCCCGTCGTGCCGCACGTTCCCGCTCCTGCGCCCGTAGCTTCCGCTCCTGCCGTGCCCGTCGAGGACGAGGATCCTTTCGAGGAGATTACGCGCGTCGTGCCCGGTGCCGAACCGGTGCAGCCCGAGGTGCCTGCCGGGCCGGTGATCGTCGCCCAGGACGACGAGTTCATCGAGTTCGATCTGTCGAACCGGCAGCGCTTGGTCATGGGCCGCAGCGGCTTGGTCGAACTCGATCGGCCTGCCGTTCCGCAGCCGGTCGTCGACGGGCCTTTCGAGGAGATCACGATGGCGCCTAAAACTCCGTCCAAGACTCCGCCGCCGCTGCCGACCGAGCCGCAGATCCTCGAGGAGCCTGCCAGTCCCGACGAGCCTTATCTGATGTCCGTTCCTCGTCCGGCCGCGCCGCAGCTTGTGCAGCCTGCTGCTCCGTCTGCTCGGCCCGCACCGTCCGCCGAGGAGGGGGTCGTCGTTACGGTCGAGACCCACGAGGCCCGCATGGTCGACGAGCGCGCCATTCCCACCGAGGCTTACGATCCGCTCAAGGATCTGGTCAATTACCGCAAGCCGCCCGTTACCTTGTTGGAGGACTACGTTTCCGACTCGGAGGTCAGCAGCGAGGAGATTTTCGAGAACAAGTCCCGCATCGAGGAGACGCTCAAATATTTCGGCATTCCCATCCAGCGTATCAAGGCCACGGTCGGCCCCACGGTTACGCTCTACGAGATCGTGCAGGCGCAGGGCGTCAAGATTTCCAAGATCCAGGGCCTCGAAAACGACATCGCTCAGAGCCTCAAGGCGCTGGGTATCCGCATCATCGCGCCTATTCCCGGCAAGGGTACCATCGGCATCGAGGTGCCCAACCGCGACAAGCAGGTCGTCTCGATGTATTCGGCCGTGCGATCCGTGCGTTTCCAGGAGTCGAAGGCCGAGCTTCCGGTCGTCATCGGCCGGACGATCCAGAACGAGAACTACGTCTTCGACCTGGCCAAGATGCCGCACCTGCTCGTCGCCGGTGCTACCGGTCAGGGCAAGTCCGTGGGTCTGAACGCCATCATCACCTCGTTGCTTTACCGTAAGCATCCCGCGCAGCTCAAGTTCGTGATGATCGACCCCAAGATGGTCGAATTCTCGCTCTACGCCAAGCTCGAACGCCACTTCCTCGCCAAAATGGAGTCGGAGGAGAAGGCCATCATCACCGACCCCATGAAGGCGGTCTATACGCTCAATTCGCTCTGCACCGAGATGGACAAGCGTCTGGAGTTGTGTTCCGATGCCGGGGCCCGCAACATCGTCGAGTATAACGAGAAGTTCACGGCCCGGCGGCTCAATCCCAACAAGGGCCATCATTACATGCCTTATATCGTCGTCGTCGTCGACGAGTTCGCCGACCTGATCATGATGGCGCGCGAGGTCGAGCGGCCCGTCATGCGTCTGGCTCAGAAGGCCCGTGCCGTGGGTATCCACCTCATCATCGCCACGCAGCGTCCCGACGTCAAGGTCATCACCGGAGGTATCAAGGCCAACTTCCCCGCACGTATCGCGTTCCGCGTCATGCAGATGATCGACTCGCGTACGATCATCGACCAGCCGGGCGCCAACCAGTTGATCGGTCGCGGCGACATGCTCTTTTCGAAGGACGGCGAACTGGTGCGCATCCAGTGCGCGTTGGTCGAGACTCGCGATGTCGAGCGCGTCGTGGAGCATATCTCTCGCCAGCAGGGTTATGCGGAGCCTTATTCCTTGCCCGATTACGTGCCCGAGGGCGGCGATAGCGGCATGGGCAGCGAGGAGTCCGCCGCTCCCGTCAAGTACGACGTGCTCTTTGCCGACATCGCCCGCAATGCCGTCGAGAACGGTTCGATCTCCACTTCGATGATCCAGCGTAATTACGAGGTCGGCTTCAACCGCGCCGGCCGCATCATGATGCAGCTCGAACGGGCCGGTATCGTCGGGCGGCAGATCGGCGCCAAGCCGCGCGACATCCTCTTCCACGATTTGCCTTCCTTGGAGGCCAAGTTGCAGGATCTGGGGGTATTCTGACCGAGCCTACGTCTTTCGTCGGCTTCCCGCTTCGAATCTTCTGTGCCAATATGAATAAGTTCGTTTCCCTGTTGTCGGGTTTTTTCTTCCTCTCGGTCGCTTCGGCCGTTCCCGTTTCGGCCGACGGCCGGACTGACGGTCGCGCGGCACAGATCGTCGCTGCGCTCGCTGCGGAGTTCCGGGCCATGAATAGTTACGAGGTGGCTTTCGAGGTGGCAATGGGGGAGCATCGGATTGCCGGTAGTTACTCGGTCGAGGGCGATTGTTATCATCTCTCGTTGGGCGATGCCGAGGTCTTCGCCGACGGCACGACTCGTTACGAGGTCGACAATCGCCGCCGGGAGGTTACCGTCGTCGGCTTGGATTCCGCAAGTCGTAGTTTGCTCGAAAATCCCGTTCGCGCCTTCGATTTCCTGGATAGCGGTTATTTGCCCGCTTTGTCATGGGAGCACGACGGCTTGGCGGCCGTGTCGTTGACACCCGTGGACGGCAGCGGGACGCTCGCCGGCAATATCGGTCTCGTCGTCGCCACGAAGTCCATGCGTCCGCAGTCGGTCGTCTACGATTTCGACGGCGAGAAGATCGAGGTGCATATCCTCCGTATCGGGGAGCCTCGCCAGGCATTTCGGGCGTTCGTCCGCGCCGACTATGCCGATTACGAGTGGATCGACTTCCGGTAAGCGACCCCGGGATCGCCGGCCGGAGCCTTCTTTTCCCCGACACCCTGTCGGGGAATTT
>JAIDKM010000048.1 GCA_029051915.1 Alistipes sp.
AAGAAAAGCTTCTCGATGACGTCGCGGGCCGTCGCCTCATCGGGCGGCTCCGAAGCGCGCAGCTGTCTGTAGATGTAGACCACGGCCTCCTTCTCGGAGTTGCAGGGGTCTTTCTGCAAAGTATTGTAAATGATCGAGAAGTCGATGCCCGACAGGTTCTCCTTGTGCAGGAGGATCGTCTTGGCGCCGCTCTCGATGATCTGGTCGATATGATCCTCCTCGAGCACCGTCTCGCGGTCGACGATGACGTTGTTACGCTCGATGGAGACGACCTCGCCGGTGTCCTCGTCCACGAAGTCCTCGACCCAGGTCGACAACACGCGGGCTGCCAGCTTGCGGCCTACGGCCTTCTTGAGGTTGGCTTTCGAGACCTTCACCTCGTCGGCGAGGTCGAAGATTTCGAGGATCTGCTGGTCGGCCTCGTAACCGATGGCACGCAGCAAAGTGGTAACGGGCAACTTCTTCTTTCGGTCGATGTAGGCATACATCACGTTGTTGATGTCCGTAGCGAACTCGATCCACGAACCCTTGAACGGAATGATACGCGCAGAATAGAGCTTGGTGCCGTTGGTGTGCATGCTCTGTCCGAAGAAAACGCCCGGCGAACGGTGCAGCTGCGACACGATCACGCGCTCCGCACCGTTGATGACGAACGTACCGCGTTCGGTCATGTAGGGAATCGTCCCGAAGTACACGTCCTGCACGACGACGCCGAAATCCTCGTGTTCGTCGTCCGTACAATAGAGTTTCAGCTTGGCTTTCAGCGGAACGCTGTACGTAAGGCCGCGCTCCAGGCACTCCTCGATCGAATAACGCGGCGGGTCGATATAGTAGTCGATAAACTCCAGAACGAAGTTGTTCCGGGTATCCGTGATGGGAAAATTCTCCTGAAACACCTTGTACAGCCCCTCGTTCTTACGATTCTCGGCCGTGGTGTCCATCTGGAAAAAGTCCCGGAATGATTTGAGCTGTACCTCCAGCAGATCCGGATAGGGCACCCGGTTCTTGACTGGCGAAAAGCTGATTCTTTGTTGTGTTTTAGCTGTGGACATCGGTAAAATCCAAATTAGATGAAGTTGCAACCGGGCGACGGAACACCCGGAAACAAGAGATTCATTTCTTCCGGCAGGAAGATTCCCTTATCCCGCCGAAGCCCCCGTATACAGGCGTCCGCAATGCGCCCCGGGAGCATCTCTTCCGCAGATCGGACACAGCACATACCGGCACTTCCGATCTTTAGACCAAGAAAAGGCATAGAGCCTACACGCCGGTAAGCCCTATACCTGGATTCATCTTGTGTGAATCTTAAGCAGCAATGCTACTTAAGCTCAACCTCAGCACCTGCTTCCTCGAGCTGGCTCTTGATCTGCTCGGCCTCCTCTTTGGAAACACCCTCCTTGATTGCTTTGGGAGCGCCGTCCACGAGAGCCTTGGCGTCGCCCAGCGAGAGACCTGCGAGGTCTTTCACGACCTTGATTACCTGCAGCTTGGCCTGACCGCCGCTCTTCAGGATCACGTCGAAGGTCGACTTCTCGGCAGCGGCAGCCTCACCGGCGCCGGCAGCGGGAGCTGCAACGGCAACAGCGGCAGCAGCCGGCTCGATGCCATACTCCTCCTTGAGGATCTGTGCGAGTTCGTTTACCTCGGTAACTTTCAGGTTTACCAGTTCTTCAGCAAGTTTCTTTACGTCTGCCATAGTTGTAAGCGTATTAAATTTTGATTTTTCTTGTTGTGATTAGTTGTTTCTCGATTCGAGCGTCTTCACGATGCCCGCAATCTTCTGGCCTGCATTAGCCTGCAATGCCGAAATAACATTCTTCGCGGGAGACTGCAGCAGCGAAATGATGTCGCCGATGAGTTCTTCCTTCGACTTGATGTTGCAGAGAGCGTCGATCTGATTGTCGCCGACGTAGACGCAACCCTCGGCATACGCTGCCTTCAGAACGGGTTTGTCCGACTCCTTGCGGAACTCCTTGATCAGAGTCGCGGGAGTCTTGGCCACATGGGCGAACATGATCGAGGTCGGACCCTCCAGTACTTTCACCAACTCAGCGTCGGCCTTCTCCACCTTCTCCAGAGCTTTCGTCAGCAGGGTGTTCTTCACCACTACCAGCTTGATCTCCTTCTCGAAGCACTTGCGGCGCAGCGAAGCGGTCTGCTCGGCGTTCAGGGCCTCGATATCGGTGATATAGAAGTGAGGATAAGTCCGGAGCTGCTCGGCGAGGTTGTCAATAACAACCAGTTTTTCTTCCTTAGTCATCTCTTCTGTCCTCCTTCTTATTTGGTTTCAACTGATTTGGAATCGATCTGCAGACCGGGGCTCATGGTGGTAGAGAGGTAGATACTCTTCACATAAGAACCTTTCGCAGCTGCGGGCTTCAATTTCATGATCATGCCCAGCACCTCTTTCGCGTTGTCCGCGATCTGCTCGGCCGAGAACGAAATCTTGCCTACCGAAGTGTGGATGATACCGAACTTGTCGACCTTGAAGTCGATCTTGCCCGATTTCACCTCCTGGACAGCCTTGCCTACCTCCATCGTAACCGTACCGGTCTTGGGGTTCGGCATCAGGCCGCGAGGACCGAGAATACGACCCAGCGCACCGACCTTGCCCATCACGTTGGGAGTGCAGATGATTACGTCGACATCCGTCCAACCGGACTTGATCTTGTCGACGTATTCGTCCAGACCTACGTAATCGGCACCGGCGGCCTGCGCCTCGGCTTCTTTCTCGGGAGTACAGAGAACCAGCACGCGAACCTGCTTACCCGTACCGTGAGGCAGGGTAACGACGCCGCGCACCATCTGATTGGCCTTGCGGGGGTCAACGCCCAGACGCACGTCGATATCTACCGAAGCATCGAATTTCGTGAACGTAATTTCCTTCAGAAGAGCGGCGGCCTCCGAAAGTTTGTAAGCCTTGTCGGCTTCGACCTTCGCATAGGCGATTTTTTGATTTTTTGTCAACTTACTCATCTTCTCTCAATTACATGTTAGGAAATTCTCCGACGACGTTGATACCCATACTGCGGGCAGTACCGGCGACCATACGCATAGCGGACTCCAGCGTGAAGCAGTTCATGTCGGGCATCTTGTCCTGAGCGATGGTGCGAACCTGCTCCCACGTAACCTGACCGACCTTGTCGCGGTTGGGCTGTGCGGAACCTTTCTGCACCTTGGCTGCTTCCTTAAGCTGGACGGCTACGGGCGGCTGCTTTACAACGAAGTCGAACGACTTGTCGCTGTAAACCGTGATGATGACCGGAAGAACCTTTCCCGCCTTGTCCTGCGTACGCGCATTGAACTGCTTACAGAAGTCCATGATATTGACTCCCTTAGAACCCAATGCGGGACCAACCGGGGGCGAAGGATTGGCGGCACCGCCTTTGATCTGCAATTTGATAAATGCAGCAACCTCTTTTGCCATAGTTTTCCTTAGGTTTTTATTCTTTTTCTACTTGTGTGAAACTCAACTCCATAGGAGTTTTGCGCCCGAATATCTTCACCGATACCGTGAGTTTCTTGCGCTCGTTGTCGAC
>JAIDKM010000049.1 GCA_029051915.1 Alistipes sp.
CGCAGCATGTGGGCCAGCGGGCAGTGGTGGGTCTTCGAAATGTCGGCGATTTCGAGCTGCGTGGGGTCGGTCTTGGCGCCGGCGCCCATCGAACTGACGAGCGGAATGTTGCGCTCGAGCGCCGCGAGGATCAGTGCGAGCTTGGGCGAGAGGGTGTCGATGGCGTCGACGACGTAGTCGTAGCGGGCGGCGTCGAGAAGCTCGTAGGTTGCCTCGTCCTTGATATACCGGTCGATGACGGAGAGCTCGATGCGGGGATCGATGTCGCGGAGCCGCTCGGCCAACACCTCGGCCTTCGGCCGGCCCACGGTCGAGTGCAGCGCGACGAGCTGGCGGTTGATGTTGCTTTCGGAAACGACGTCGGCGTCGGCGATGGTCATGCGCCCCACGCCGGCGCGGGCGATCATTTCGGCGGCATAGGCCCCCACGCCGCCCAGGCCGACGACCAGGACGTGGGCGCGGCGCAAGATATCGAGTTTTTCGTCGCCCAACAACAGGGCGGTGCGTTCCAACCAAGGTTCCATTATGCTTGAGTGAAGATACGTCGGTAGTTCGTGTAGGCTGCCTCCAGCAAGGCGGCGAGGGAAATTCGGAGGAGTGCCGCGGTGCGGCGGTAGATCTCCTCGATGGGCGTCGGGCTCTCGTCGGTCTCCAGGAAGAGCTGCGAGAGAGGCGTGATCCGGAGGGCCTCGACGCTGCGCGGCGAAGCGAGGGAACGCTCGCCGAAAGAGAGGAGATAACCCCGTGTCAGAGCCTGCCGTGCCTGTTCGGGCGACCCGATGAAGCCGTGGAAGATGACGGCCCGCGGCTCCGACTCCCGGAGCAGGAGCATGGTCGGCTCGAAAGCCCGGACGCAATGCAAGACGACGGGCAACCCCCGCTCGCAAGCCAGGGAGAGCTGGGCGCGGAACAAATCGGTCTGCGCGCTGCGGTCGATGTCGCGGGCGAAGTCGAGTCCGATTTCGCCGACGGCCTGCACGCCGCCGTCCCTGTCCAAGGTGTCGGCGAGCGCCTGCACGGCCTTTTGGGACGTTGTGCGCCCGGCCTCCCACGGATGGATGCCCGCGGTGCGCAACTCGATGTGGTGGCCGGTGGGGCGGTGGGTGTGTATAT
>JAIDKM010000005.1 GCA_029051915.1 Alistipes sp.
GACGATGACGGGAGAGGCCCTGCGGGCGATCGGCGACTTCATTTCGCACTATCCCCAGAGCGAGCAGGTGGACAGCTTCCTGAAGATCAGCGAGGAGCTCAACGAACGGCTGCACGAAAAAGCCTACCTGAATGCCTACACCTATTATAAAATAGGACGTTACAAATCGGCGATCACGGCCCTCAAGAATGCACTGAAAGAGTATCCCGAGAGCAAGCACCGCGAAGAGATCATGTATCTGATCGTCGATGCGAGCTATCGTTTCGCCAACAACTCGATCGACGCGAAGCAGACCGACCGCTACCTGGCCATGCTCGACAGCTACCTGTCGTTCAAGGAGGCCTATCCCGAATCGAGCCGCATGAAAGAAGTGGAGCGCATGGCCAAACACGCGCGCAACTACCTGGATCGAAACAACAAAGACAATATATAACATGGAAATCAAGAAGAACATTCCCAACAACACCGTTACGCGCAAGCTGGTCGACCTGGACAAGGAGACGGGCAACATCTACGAAACCGTCAACATCATCGCCCGCCGTGCCAACCAGATCTCGACGGAGCTGAAAAGCGAGCTCAACCGCAAGCTGGCCGATTTCTCGTCGCCGACGGATACGATGGAGGAGACCTTCGAAAACCGGGAGCAGATCGAAATCTCGCGCTATTACGAGCGACTGCCCAAACCGGTCATCATCGCTACGGAAGAGTTCCTCGACGACGAACTGTTCTACAAGGAAAACAAGGACACGGCCGAAGCGTAAGCGCATACGAACCATGCAATCCGGGCGAAGCGCGTACCCCGCACTGGAGGGTCGCCACATATTGCTGGGCATCACAGGGAGCATAGCGGCCTACAAGGCTGCCGTGCTCTGTCGTTTGTTGAAGACGGCAGGCGCCGACGTGCGCGTGGTGATGACTCCGCTGGCCAAGCAGTTCATCACGCCGCTGACGATGGCCACGCTCTCGAAGAACCCGATTCTGGTGGAGTTCTTCGACCCCGAGAACGGTGCATGGAATTCCCACGTCTCCCTGGGCGAATGGGCCGACTGCCTGTTGATCGCTCCCGCTACGGCCAACACGCTGGCCAAAATGCGGACGGGCGTAGCCGACAACCTGTTGTTGACGACCTATCTCTCGGCCCGCTGTCCGGTCGTCGTGGCACCGGCGATGGATCTCGACATGTACGCCCATGCCGCAACGCAGGAGAACCTGCGCATGCTGGCCGACCGCGGCGTAAAGATCGTCGAGCCGGCCGAGGGAGAACTCGCGAGCGGCCTCACGGGCAAAGGACGTATGGCCGAACCCGAAGAGATCGCCGCTTTCGTCGACTCGCTCCTTGCCCGGGCCGAAACCCATATCGAAACCCACGATAAAACCTGCGACGAAAAAAAAAAGCGGCTGCAAGGTAAGCGCTTCGTCGTAACGGCCGGGGCCACGATCGAAGCCATCGATCCCGTCCGCTTCATTTCGACCCACTCGACCGGCAAGATGGGTTATGCCATCGCCGGCGAACTGGCCCGGTGCGGTGCCGAGGTGATTCTCGTCAGCGGCCGGACGAATCTGCCGACGCCGGCGGGCGTCGAACGCCACGACGTTCTGTCGGCCGACGAGATGTTCGACGCCACGGTCGAAGCCTTCGCCCAAGCGGACGGCGCCGTGATGTGCGCCGCCGTCGCCGACTACACGCCGGCCGAAGTCTCGGATACGAAGATCAAGAAAAACGACGACGAGCTCACGCTCACGCTGCGGCGCACGCGCGACATCGCGGCCCATCTGGGAGCCCGGAAAGGCGACCGGGTGCTGGTGGGATTCGCACTGGAGACCGACCATGAAGCGGCCAACGCCGAAGCGAAACTCGCCAGGAAGAACTTCGATTTCGTGGTGCTCAACTCGCTGCGCGACGCCGGAGCCGGTTTCCGCGGCGACACCAACAAGGTAACTTTCATCGACCGGGCAGGCTGCGAAGAACTCCCGCTGCTCGCCAAAACCGAGGTAGCAGCGCGCATCGTGGAGAAAATCGAAACTCTGTTATTTTAAACTCAATATCCCGGCGAGAGCCTGACGTTTAACCTTTCACTTTCTCGAAATGCTGTGCCGTCTGTCGGTTGAAAACTACGCACTGATCGACTCGCTCGTGCTGGAGCCCGATTCCCGTCTGAATATCATCACGGGCGAAACGGGCGCCGGAAAATCGATCCTGCTGGGAGCGCTCGGCCTGCTGCTGGGAGCCCGCAGCGACGTCGCGGCGATCAAGGACACGGCGCGCAATTGCGTGGTCGAGGGAACGTTCGACCTGACGGGGCGCGGACTGGAGTCCTATTTCGAAGAAAACGACCTCGACTACGCCCCGCAAACCACCCTCACGCGCATCGTTACGCCGGCCGGCAAAAGCCGCTCGTTCATCAACGACATACCCGTGCAGCTGACGCAGCTGCGCGAGCTGGGCAGCCGGTTGATCGACATCCATTCGCAACACCAGAACCTGATCCTTTCGTCCGAGGATTTCCGCACCTCGGCACTCGATACCGTGGCCGGCAACGGCGAACTGCTGACGCAATACGGCGCCCAATATGCGCTTCTGACGGAACTCCGGCGTCGGGTCGCCGCCCTGCGCGAAGCCGCCGAGGAAGGACGCCGCAACGAAACGTGGCTCCGCTTCCAGGCCGAGGAGTTGACGGCCGCCGATCTGCGGGCCGGCGAGCAGTCGGAGCTCGAAGAAGAGCTGGCCGTACTGGAGAATGCCGACCGCATCGGCGAAGCGCTGACGGGGTTGCGCAATACCCTCGACGCCGACGAAACAGGCATCCTCTCGCAGCTGAAGAACGCCGAAATATCCCTGTCGCACATTCATGAGCACTATCCCGCCGCCGGAGAATATGCCGCGCGCATCCGCTCGGTCATCGAAGAGCTGAAAGACATCGACAGCTCGGCTGCGGCCGACAGCGAACGCATCGAGGCCGACCCGGCCCGGCTGGCGAAGCTGTCGGGCCGGCTGGATACGCTGATCGCCCTGCAACAGAAACACCGCGTAGCCGACGAGGCAGGGCTGATCGCCTTGCGCGACCGCTGCGCCGCACAGCTTGCGGTCATCGACCACGGCGACGAAGAGATCGCCGCGGCCGAAGCTGCCCTGCAGCAGGCGCAGGCGAAGACCGACGCCCTGGCCGACCGGTTGCACAAAGCCCGTGCGAAAGCCGCGCCGGCCTTCAGCCGATCCATCCGCACGACGCTGGCCCGGCTGGGAATGCCCGAAACCTTGTTCGAAATCGTGCTGACTCCCACGGAGCCGGGTCGCACAGGAGCCGACGAGGTGGAATTCCTCTTTACGGCCAACGCCGGGGCCCAGCCCCGGCCGATCGAAAAGATCGCATCGGGCGGTGAGCTCTCGCGCGTCATGCTGGCGCTCAAGGCGCTGCTTGCCGATCGGATGCAGCTGCCCACGATCATCTTCGACGAGATCGACACGGGCGTCTCGGGCCGCATAGCCGACGCCATGGGTGAAATCATCGCCCAGCTCGCGGCGACGATGCAGGTCATCGACATCACCCACCTGCCGCAGGTAGCCTCGAAAGGCTCGGCACACTTCGTAGTCTCGAAGCGCGACGGACGTACCTCGATCGCCCGCCTGACGGCCGAAGAACGGATCCAGGAGATCGCCAAGATGCTCTCGGGAAACACCGTAACCGACGCGGCGCTCCAGCAGGCCCAGATCCTACTCGGCGACAAGAAGTGATCCCCGGGAAGCACCCCGCAGACGAACGCAGGAAAAAAGTCCTGCGTTTTTTCGTCTTTTTCACTTTTCCCGCGTCTTATCTGCAAACGCGCGTCAAAAAACGAAAAAAACATGACAAACCACACTCCCGAACACCACAAGGAATTGGAGGCGCTCGTCAACCGATATCGGCAGCCGCTGTTCCGCTTCGCCTTCTTCCGACTGGAATCGCGCATGGATGCCGAAGATGTCGTGCAGGATGCCTTTCTGAGGTGGGCATCCAAGCCCGAACGGAACATCGGCAATCCGCAGGCCTACCTCTTTCGGATGGTGAGCAACGGTTGCTGCGACCGGCGTCGACGCCGAGTGTCTCTGGTACCGCTGGACGGACGGCAACCGCTGCCCGCCGAGTCCCTCGAAGAGAGCGAGGCTCTCGAAGAAGCCCGGCGGATCGAAGCGCTCCTCGACCGCCTTCCGCCCGAACAGGCCGAAGCGATCCGCCTGCACACCTATGCCTCGCTCCGCTTCACGGAGATCGCCGAGGTGCTCCGATGCCCGGTCTCGACCGTCAAGTCCCGCTTCGGCGCCGGCATCGAGAGACTGAGAAAAATGTCGAATCTGTAAAAACCGAAACCATGAATTGTTCCGAATTCCGAAATCGTATCATCGACTTGCTCGATGGCCGCAACTTCACCGACGAAGAACGGCACCATATGGAACAGTGCTCCGAGTGCGCCGCCGAATTCCGCGCTGCGACCGAAACTCTCGACGCTGTTACGCCCCGCAGTGATCTCCGCGCTTCCGACTCCCTGCGCGACCGCATTCTGACGGCCGCCGCCGAAATCAGAAAACCCCGCCGGAGCCGCATCTACCGCTTGCTCGGCACCGCAGCGGCCGCAGCGGCGATCTTTGCCGGCGCACTTCTGCTCTCCGTCCGCACACCGGCTTACGCCGCCCGCAAATATTTCGGGAGTGCCGTTGCTGCGATGAACGACCTCAAGACGCTCCGCATCGGT
>JAIDKM010000050.1 GCA_029051915.1 Alistipes sp.
ACTTTATCCTTACTCGTCGGCATTTTCCACACGATAGCGGGTGTCGTCGCTCGTTCTACGATCCAGCGTCTGAACACTTCGGCGTTTTCGGATTTGAGCCGGAATGCCAATGCAACAATCATTTCGAGGTTATATCGCTCGACGATGTTGCCGTCTCGACAGCGGGTGCGGCGGCAAACACAGTCTTCATGCAAAACTCCGCTTTTGAGAATTGCTCGGATATTCGCATTTACGGCGGCAGTAAATAC
The DNA here is from genome assembly GCA_029051915.1 of Alistipes sp. Taxonomy (GTDB): domain Bacteria; phylum Bacteroidota; class Bacteroidia; order Bacteroidales; family Rikenellaceae; genus Alistipes. Next base: position 249 of record JAIDKM010000050.1, read on the forward strand.
TCCGAACAAGTCGGCGATCTGGCTTTGCGTAAGCCAAACGCCATTTGCATTGGTATGGATTACCACTCGCCCGTTCTTGATCGTTATGGGTTGAGTCATCATATACACTTAATTCTTTATAGGTTCTTCATAGAGTTCAAGTTTTCGGCTGGCGGAGAGTTTTCGTAGTAGCCTCGTATCCTCGTCCACCTTTCTGTCCGTTACATGGGCATAGATTTGAGTGGTCATCAGCCGCCGGTGTCCCATCATGCAGCTGACGGTCTCTATCGGTACGCCCAGCGAAAGGGTGATATGCGTCCCGAAGTTGTGCCGCGCCATATGAAAAGTCAGATCGATGCCATATACTTCTCCTAACTTGCGTATCAAACGTTGAAGTTTGCCGTAGGAACATATCGGCAGCAGCCGTTCGTCGGTGCGTTCGGCTCGGTATTTCTCGATAATCCGCAGAGGTATGTCCAGCAACCGCACGACCGATTCCGTGCCGGTCTTCTGTCGGCGGATATGTATCCACCGTACACCCTCCGTGTCCTGCGTAATGTGTTTCTCCGACAGCTGTTTCAGGTCTGCATACGCCAGCCCCGTGAAGGTCGAGAAGATGAACCAGTCCCTCGCTCGTCGCAGTTCGGGATCGACGACTTGCTCGGCGAGCAGCCGTTTCAAATCGTCGAGTTTCAGATGGCGGCTTTTCCGCTTGGGCAATTCCGGATGCAGATTGCAATAAGGATCGCGACGCAGCGTTCCTTGATTTACCGCCCGCGCGGTCATCTTCTTCAAACGGTAGAGGTGCTCGTGCACCGATTTCTGTTGCAGGCAGCGTTCCGTCCGCAGAAACAGGTCGAACGCATCGTAGAACTCCCGGTCGAGACTGCGCAAGGTTATATCCTCCTGCCCGCATTTCTCCTGCACGAACTCCCGCAGGTGGTTATAAGAGCGTACATAGCATTTGTAGGTCTCTTTCGTGCGGTCGATGCCGATGCGTTTCTTGAACTCCTCGTTGTGCTCCCGAAACAATGCCAGCAGCGTCAGCGGCTTCTGTCCGATGCCTTTCACGGCGTTCTTCACTAACTCGGCCGTTACGAAGCCGAGCGACAGATTGATTCGCTTGTAGTGCGCCTTGATTTCCTCTGTCAAGGTGTCGATCGCTCGGTTGACTGCGTTGGCATTGCGGCTGCGACCGTCGGCACGTCCCGTCGTGGGATTCCAGATTACAGGGTCGACTGCGACTTTCGTCCCGATTTGTGCCGCCTCGGCGTCGATACTTACCTTGCACAAGAGCTGGCACAAGCCGTCCTTACGGACTTTCGTGCGGTTGATATAGAACAGCACGGCGAACGTGCTGCGGCGCACTTTATTTTCAGTATTCGGAGATTTCATTATCGTCGTAATTAAGGAAGAGTTAAATGGCCACTGTAAATCGTTCCGCGATTCGTTCATCGAGCGACAGCGTGTCGGTGTCGATTTTGTTGTCCGTCACTTGGGCATAGATCTGCGTCGTATCGACGCGGCTGTGCCCCAACATCCGGCTTACCGTCTCCATCGGCACACCATGCGAGAGTGTGATTTCCGTAGCATAGGTATGGCGGGCCATGTGGAATGTCAGCTTGCGGTCGATGCCGCAGGTGGCGGCGAGATGTTTCAATCCTTTGTTCAACTCCGAGTTTCCGTACATAGG
>JAIDKM010000051.1 GCA_029051915.1 Alistipes sp.
ACGATCGAAGAAGTGCACCACACGCAGAAGCTGGACGCCCCGAGCGGAACGGCCATCACGCTGGCCGAAGGGACGAGCGGCAGTCTCTCGGCCAAAAAGGGCTGGGTGAACTATGCCCCCGGCATAGAATGTGCCGCCAATCGGGTGGCCGATCCTGCCGAAGCGGCGCCGGACGAGCTGGTAATCCGCTCGGTACGCGAAGGAACGGTGCCGGGAATTCATGCGGTGCGCTACGAATCGGAAGACGACGTGCTGGAACTCCGCCACACGATCAAGAACCGCCGCACGCTGGCCTACGGAGCCGTGGTCGCAGCGGAATTCCTCCGTGGCAAAAAAGGAGTCTACGGCATGGAAGACCTGATGCAATAAAACATGACGAATTACGTTAAACGGCATATGGAAAAACTCAGAAAGATACTCCGCAACAAATGGGTGGGCTTCGGCCTCGCCGCCACGCTCTACACGCTCTGGTTCGTGGTCTGGACGGGAAACCTCTGGCTCCTGCTGGGACTCCCGCTGATCTACGACTTCTACGTCTCGCGCTACCTTTACCGCCGCATCTGGAGCCGCAACGCCGAATTCTGCGAACGGAGCAAAGTCTACAAAACGGTCTACGAATGGGTGAACGCCGTCGTTTTTGCGACGATCGTGGCGTCGCTGGTGCATCTCTACGTATTCCAGATGTATGTGATCCCCACCTCGTCGATGGAACAGTCGCTGCTGGTGGGCGACTACCTCTATGTCAGCAAGGTAACCTACGGCCCGAAGATGCCCAACACGCCGCTCTCGTTCCCGTTCGTACACCACACCATGCCCTTTTCGCAGACCAAGAAATCGTTCTGCGACGCGATCCGTTGGGACTACCACCGACTCAAAGGTCTGAAGAAGATCCGCCGCAACGACGTGGTGGTCTTCAACTTCCCGGCGGGAGACACCGTGCTGCTGGAGAACCAGGCCGTAACCTATTATGACGTAGTACGCAGCTACGAAGCCTCGCTGGGCAAGGAGGAGGGACGGCGCCAACTCAACGAAAACTACACGATCGTCAGCCGTCCGGTCGACAAACGCGAACACTACATCAAACGCTGCATCGCCATCCCGGGCGACACGCTTGCGATCCGCAACGGCGACGTCTGGGTGAACGGCGAACAGCAAGAACCCGTAGCGGGCACCCAGCACCAATATCTGGTGCAGGTAACCTCGCCGCTGACGCCGTACGCCATCGACAACCTCGGCATCCGCGAATACTCGGGCAACCGGGTGGGCTACGATATGTTCCTGACGGCGGAAGCGGCCGAGAAACTTGGCCGCCTGGACAACGTAACGATGGTGCGCCGCTACATCTACCCGCCCAACACCGACGTATTCCCCCAATGGGACGTGCCCCGCTGGAGCCAAGACAACTACGGCCCGATCTGGATTCCCCGAAAAGGCGCGACGGTAGCCCTCACGACGGACAACCTCCCGCTCTATCGCCGGATCATCGAAGTATACGAAGGCCACGAACTGGAAGTCGAGGGCGATGAAATCCTTATCGACGGAGCACCGGCGACGGAGTACACCTTCGCGATGGACTACTACTGGATGATGGGCGACAACCGCCACAACTCGGCCGACTCGCGCTTCTGGGGCTTCGTACCCGAAGACCACATCGTCGGCAAAGCCTCGTTCGTGTGGCTGTCGCTCGAAGCGGACAAGTCGTTCCCGGGGAACATCCGCTGGAGCCGGCTCTTCAAAAAAGTGAAGTAGGGTGGCCGCGGATACCTATCTGACGGTCGAAGCACCGGCCGAAGCGGCCTCGCGCGAACGCAGCAGCAAATTTCTCTCCTACATCTACCCGGTACGGAACGAGGAACAGATACGCGCGCACCTCGACGCCCTGCGCAAACGCTACTTCGACGCCACGCATCACTGCTATGCCTGGCGGCTGGGGCCGCAAGGCGACCGCTTCCGGGCCAACGACGACGGAGAACCCTCGGGAACGGCCGGCAAACCGATTCTGGGACAGATGCTGTCGAGCGGCATAACCGACTGCCTGATCGTGGTAGTCCGCTACTTCGGCGGCACGAAATTAGGGGTGCCGGGACTCATAGCCGCCTACCGGGAATCGGCAGCCGAAGTGATCGCCGCCGCCACGGTGGTGGAACGCACGGTCGACCGGGAGATCACGGTGGATTTTCCCTACGTTGCGATGAACGAGATCATGCGGGCGGTCAAGGAGTGCCAACCCGCCGTGCGGGCCCAACGCTTCGACAACCTCTGCACACTGGAACTCACGATCCGCGAGAGCCGCGCCGAAGAACTGGTCGAGCGGCTGAAAAAAGTGGGCGGAAGCATCGCTGAGAATAAAACATGAAAAAGAGACACGAAAACAGCATCCGCATAAAAGGAGCGCGGGTTCACAACCTGAAAAACATCGATGTCGAAATTCCGCATGGCAGTCTGACGGTCGTAACGGGACTTTCGGGATCAGGCAAGTCGACGCTGGCCTTCGACACGATCTTCGCCGAGGGACAGCGCCGCTACGTAGAGAGCCTTTCGGCCTATGCGCGGCAATTCCTGGGCAAGGTAGGCAAACCCGATGTCGACCTCATCGCGGGCATCGCCCCGGCGATCGCCATCGAACAGAAAGTCAACACGCGCAACCCCCGATCGACGGTAGGCACGACGACCGAGATATACGACTACCTGAAGCTGCTCTACGCCCGCATCGGCCGCACCTATTCGCCCGTATCAGGCAAGGAAGTCCGCTGCTACAGCGTCGACGACGTAGCGGCCCGCATCCTGGCGCTCGACGAAGGCAGCCGCGCAATCATCGCGGCGCCGATTCTTCTGACCGACGGGCAAGGGCTGATCGAGAAGCTGACGCTGCTGCTCTCGGACGGGCTGATGCGCGTATGGCC
>JAIDKM010000052.1 GCA_029051915.1 Alistipes sp.
GTGGTATGTCGATCCTGATAACGGCGATTATTCGACCACCGATATCTACGACAATGCTCAGCAAGCCCATCAGGGAAGCACGCTGGCCAAGGTGAGCGGCGGTTTCGGTACGACGTTCTCCTTCTACGGATTCGATATCTCGGCTCTTTTCTCCTACCAGCTCGGCGGTAAGATTTACGACAACACCTATCAGCAGCTGATGCACTACGGAGACCAGCTGGGTGTGAACTTCCACAAGGACGCACTCAAGGCCTGGACGCCCGAGAATCCCCATTCGGCGATTCCGCGTCTGGATTCGGCCGACGATTCGAACCAGAAGTACTCGTCGCGCTTCCTTGTGAGCTCGGACTACCTTTCGATCAACAATGTAACCGTAGGCTATACGATTCCCAAGAAGTGGACGAGCAAGATCGGTTTGGCCAACGTGCGTATCTACTTCTCGGGCGACAATCTTGCCGTGTTCTCGAAACGCAAGGGTCTCGACCCGCGCATCTCGCTTCACGGCGCCAGCACGGCCGACAACACCAGCTACACGGCTTTGCGTACCATCTCGGGCGGTGTCAGCCTGACGTTCTAATTTTGGCAGAATCAAATAACAAAGAGCTATGAAAACTTACAATAAGATATGGATTTTCGCCCTCGGGGCCGGGATCGCAGCTTCCTGTACCGATCTCGACACGTTCCCCGAGAGCGGCATCGTTACCGAGCAGCAGAAGACCGAGGTCGTCGAGACCAATCCCGAACGTCTGCAAGCCGACGTCAATTCGCTGTCGACGATCTTTACCGACCTGCTGCCCAACTCGGCATCGGATCCTTTCCATAACGATTTCAGCTATCCGGCCGTCTGCATTCAGTGCGATGCCAACGGCGCCGATATGATCTCGGATAACAGCGGTTACGAATGGTTCTCCGTAGGTTTCGAATATTCGGACCGAAACGCCAACTATGCCGTACCTCTGTTTACGTGGAACTTCTGCTACAAACTCAACAAGGCAGCCAATGACATCCTTGCCACGATTCCGGCGGATACCGAGGTCGAAGAACTCAAGTATTATCGTGGTCAGGCGCTGGTAGCCCGCGCATTCGCCCATTTTACGCTGGCGCAGCGCTTCCAGTTCACCTACAAGGGCAACGAGGACAAACCGACGGTGCCTATCGTAACGTGGGACATGCCTGCCGAGAGCACCAATGCCAATCCTCGTGCTACGAACGCCGAGATTTACAAGCTGATCTACGACGATCTTACGCAGGCCATCGCCGATCTCGAAGGATTCCAGCGTCCCAACAAGTCGGCCATCGACCGGAATGTAGCCTACGGCGTGCGTGCCCGTGTCAACCTGGTGATGAACAACTGGAACGAGGCCGCCACCGATGCAGCTGCAGCTATGGAAGGTTATGGGTTGCTTACCTTGCAGGACGTCTCGGTTCCGGGCTTCAACAGTGCGAACGCTTCGTCGTGGATCTGGGCCGGTCTGTACGATGCAGGTACCATTACGGCCAATTATCGCAACATCACGTGGCCGGGACACCTCTGCTCGTTCAACATGGGTTACACCTGTAGCCAGGCTCTCTATAAGCGTATCAATTCGTTTACCTACGATAAGATTCCCGCAACGGACGTACGCAAGGGATGGTGGGTCGACAGCAGCCTCGAATCTCCGCTGCTGGATGCCATGAACTGGGGCGGCGTAACGGGTTCGGCGATCAGCTCGCTCGATATCTCCAACGTCAAGAAGCCGTTCGTTCCCTATACCAACGTGAAATTCGCCCCTTACCAGAACAATTGCGGCACCAATGTCAACGCCTCCGACTGGTGCATCATGCGTGCTGAAGAGATGGTTCTGATTCAAGCGGAAGCCACGGCTATGGGCGGCAATGTCAACGGAGCGAAGACAATCCTCGAAAACTGGGTGAAGACTTATCGCAACCCGGAGTATGTTTGCAACATCTCCTCGGCCGAGGCTTTCCAGAATGAGGTCTGGTTGCAGCGCCGCATCGAGTTGTGGGGTGAAGGCCACGCCTACACCGACATCATGCGTTTGAAGAAAAACGTAGTACGTTGCGATAAGAATGGCCAGTCGGACTATCCCGATGCCTGGGCTTTCAACATCGCGGCTACCGACGGTATTCTCCTGTACCGCATTCCTCAGCGCGAGACCAACGCCAACGGCGCTATCGATCCCGTCAAGGACAACAACAACGAGGGTCAGTTCCCGGTACACGGCGACGGTGCCGGCCTGACCGACGGCTGTGTGATCCTCTAATTTTAACCGGCAAACAACGAAACAATTATGAAAACATTCAAAATCTGGTTATACGCACTCGCGGCGGCCGCCTTCTTCGTCGGGTGCAGCAATGACGAGACATACAACGCAGGCGAACTGGAAAATCCTGATTGCTACGGCGTTTATTTCCCGTCGCAGGCCAATATCGCCGATATGGAACTTGACCCTGCGGACGAACCGGCTCTTTCGTTTATCGTACGCCGTACCAAGAGCGAGGGTGAAATTACGGTGCCTGTTACCATATCGTCGAATCAGGGCGAGAATATCTTCGAGGCGACCGCAATCGAGTTCGCCGACGGCCAGGAAGAGACCACGTTCGTAATCTCGTTCCCCGATACGGAGGTCGGCACGACCTATTCGTGCGAAGTAGATATCGACGATCCGCTCTATGCTTCGACCTATACGGAGCGCAGCACCGGTTTCAGCTTTACGGTTACCCGTGTGAAGTGGGTGCTCGTTACCGGCCCCAACGGCGAAACCACCGGTAAATGGCGCGACGACCTTTTCTCTTCGTTGTTCGGCATCGACAACAAGTTCGCAGAGAAAGATATCGAAATCTACGAGCGTGGCGACCGGCCCGGTTATTACCGCATCAAGGATATCTACGATACGAATTATATCATCGCTTTGTTCGAAGCTAACTAT
>JAIDKM010000053.1 GCA_029051915.1 Alistipes sp.
CGACAACATCCGAAGCGGAAGACGAGACAAATATACAACAACGGATACCCCGTTGTCAAGAGTTGGAGGCAAAAAAATGAAAAAATAATTGTTTTTTCTGTGAAATAGTCTGAACCGACGGGATGTTTTGCCGCTTTTTGGGCCGGCAAAAAAGGCAGCTTGCAGATGCTGGACGCAGCGCACGGAGAAGCCGTTGGCCCGACCGCTGGAGTCCAACGAAAGAACTCTCTCTGCGTGGAACCAAAGGTCGCCTGCATTGACATTGCCGGCAGCAGCCGGCGAAGAAGCCCAGCAAGTACCGTACGTGCCGACATTCGTCAGGGCTCCCGTCGTGTAGTTGCGGTAGCCCGAAGCAGGCGTGAGAAGCAATCGCTGGGATGAATGGCGGGAAGGGCGCGGCGCAGACTTCCCGGCAAACTGGAATGTATACCCCACTAAAACCGGGCAGGGACAGAGGAGGTCGAATAGAAAGAGCTGGCTCTATTTCCCCCTGAAGCCCCGCTCTTAGCGGGGGGATTGCTGAATCTGCGGCCGCGCTGGCGGAAGCCGATGAAGACTTCCCGCCACTCCGGGCCGAAGCTGTCTTGCGAAAAAACGGATAAAACACGAAAGAGGCCGGAACCCAGACGGCTCCGGCCCCAACGTATGAGAAGCCTTGAATCCTACTCACCCAGCGCGAAGCGCTTGTAAGCGATGACGGTAGCCTCCTTATCGGCCTTGCGGATGAACTCGGCGATAGTCTCCTTCTCGCCGACGACGCACTGGTTCAACAAAGTATTCTCCTCGAAGAACTTACGCATCTTACCCTCGGCGATCTTCTCGAGAATCTCGTCGGGCTTGTTGGCGTTCTTGGGATCCTGCTTCATGGCCTCGACGGCGATCTGCCGCTCGTGAGCCACGACATCGGCGGGACAATCGGCGACGTCGATCGAAATGGGCGCCATAGCCGTAGCCTGCATGGCGACGGCGTGAGCGACCTCCTCGGGAACGACCTTATTGAAACCGAGCACCGTACCGAGCTTCTTGTTGAAGTGGACGTAAGCGGCGCAGTAGGGAGCCTCAATGCGAGCGTAGTAAGCCAACTCGATCTTCTCGCCGG
>JAIDKM010000054.1 GCA_029051915.1 Alistipes sp.
ATGCCTTGCAGCACCGCGGGCAGGAGGGCTGCGGCATCGTCAGCGTCGACGGGGAGGGCCGTCTGCGCCGGATCAAGGGCGAGGGACTGGTAACCGAGGTTTTCAAGGAACCCAATCTGGCGACGCTCGCCGGCAGCATGGCCATCGGTCATGTGCGTTATTCGACGGCGGGCGGCGGCGGGATCGAGAACGTGCAGCCCTTTCTGTTCCGCCACAATACGGGCGACTTCGCACTGGCGCACAACGGCAACATCGTCAACTCGGCGCAGCTGCGCAACCACCTTGAAAACAAGGGCAGCCTCTTCCAGTCGTCGTCCGACAGCGAGGTGCTCGCCCACCTCATCAAGAAGGAGACCAAATACCGCGACCGGCCGCGCATCTATTCGATCATCGATGCGCTCAACATGTTGGAGGGGGCGTTCGCCTTTCTTATCATGACGGCCAACCGCATCTACGCCTGCCGCGACAAATACGGGCTGCGTCCCTTGTCGATCGGACGGCTGGGCGGAGGCTACGTCGTGGCGAGCGAAACCTGCGCGCTGGACGTCTTGGGCGCCGAGTTCGTACGCGACGTCGAACCGGGCGAGATCGTAACGATCGACGACCACGGCCTGCGCTCGACCGACTATTCGCAGTACAAGCGCCGGCAGATGTGCGCGATGGAGTACATCTACTTCGCACGCCCCGACAGCGACATCGAGGGCTGCAACGTCCATGCGTTCCGCAAGGAGACGGGGCGTCTTTTGTTCGGCGAGTCGCCCGCGCCGGCCGACATCGTGGTCGGAGTGCCCGATTCGAGCCTGAGCGCTGCGATGGGCTATGCCGAGGCGAGCGGCCTGCCCTACGAAATGGGACTTATCAAGAACAAGTATATCGCCCGTACGTTCATCCAGCCGTCGCAGGAGATGCGCGAGAAGGGCGTAAGGATGAAGCTCTCGGCCGTGCGTTCGATCGTCCGGGGCAAGCGGGTCGTGCTGATCGACGACTCGATCGTGCGCGGCACGACTCTGCGGCGGATCGTCGGCATGCTGCGCGACGCCGGGGCCACGGAGGTGCATGCGCGCATCGCATCGCCCCCGATGACCGACCCCTGCTTCTACGGAGTCGATACGTCGACTTACGACGAGCTGATCTCGGCGCGCCACGATGTCGAGGGGGTACGCCGCGAGATCGGCAGCGATACGCTCTCTTTCCTTTCGGAGGAGGCGCTCTACCGGGCTGCGGGCCGCAGCGAACTTTGCACGGCCTGCTTCACGGGACGTTATCCGACGGCGCTTTACACGGCGCGCGAGGAAGCCAACAAGGACGGAAAATTTTAACGAGAAGATATGGCAGAAAGTTATGAAAAGGCCGGTGTGAACCTCGAAGCCGGTTATGAAGTGGTTCGGCGCATCAAGAAGCACGTGGCTTCGACGTCGCGGCCGGGCGCGATGGGCAACATCGGCGCTTTCGGCGGCATGTTCGACCTCTCGGCGCTCCGGGTCGAGGAACCCGTGCTGGTGAGCGGCACCGACGGCGTGGGTACGAAACTCAAGCTGGCGTTCGAGATGGACAAGCACGATACGATCGGCATCGACGCCGTGGCCATGTGCGTCAACGACGTGCTGGCGCAGGGAGCCGAGCCGCTGCTGTTCCTTGATTACGTGGCTGTGGGTTGCAACGAGCCCAAGAAGATCGAGGCGATCGTCGCCGGCGTAGCCGAGGGCTGCCGGCAGGCGGGCTGCGCGCTCGTGGGCGGCGAGACGGCCGAGATGCCGGGTATGTATGCCGACGGCGAATACGACATCGCCGGTTTCACGGTCGGCGTGGTCGAGAAGAAGCGCCTGATCGACGGCTCGAAAGTCCGGGTCGGCGACGTGCTGGTGGGCGTGGCTTCGAGCGGCGTGCACTCCAACGGCTTCAGCCTGGTGCGCAAGATCGTGGCCGACAGCGGTCTCGACCTCCGCAAGAGCTATTCCGAGTTGTCGAACAACCTGCTGGGCGAAGTGTTGCTCACGCCTACGAAGATCTACGTGAAGCAGATGCTCGAAGTGATCCGCAGCTGCGACGTCCACGGCATCAGCCACATCACGGGCGGCGGCTTCGACGAAAACATTCCCCGCATCCTCCGCGACGGTCAGGGAATCGAGATCGACGAGGGTTCGTGGGAGATTCTGCCCGTATTCCGGTTCCTCGAAAAGTACGGTCAGGTGCCTCATCGCGAGATGTTCAACATCTTCAACATGGGCATCGGCATGGTCGTCGCGCTCGACGCGGCCGAGGCGCAGCAGGCCATCGACCTGCTGACTGCCGCCGGCGAGCGGGCATCGGTCATCGGCCGCGTTACCGGCACCGAGGGTGTCGTCATCCGGTAGGCCATGCACAGGATCGCAGTTTTTGCCAGCGGCAGCGGCACCAACTTCGAGGCCATCGTCTCGGCCTGCGAGCAGGGCGTACTGGATGCCCGGGTGGTGTTGATGGTGTGCGACAAGCCCGGTGCGCAGGTCATTGCGCGGGCGACGGCGCACGGAGTGGAGACGTTCGTCTTTGCACCGAAAGAGTATGTCTCGAAGGCTGACTTCGAGCGCGAGATTGTCGCGCGGCTCGATGCGGCCGGGGTCGAACTGGTCTGCCTGGCCGGTTACATGCGTATCGTCGGCGACATCCTGTTGGAGGCCTACGGCGGGCGGATCATCAACATCCACCCCTCGCTGCTGCCCGCTTTCCGCGGCGCCCATGCCATCGAGCAGGCGCTGGAGTACGGCGTCAAGATCTTCGGCGTAACGGTTCATTGGGTCGACGCCACGCTCGACGGCGGGCGGATCATCGCCCAACGGGCCTTCCCCTATGACGGCGACGACGCGGAGGAACTCGAGCGGATGATCCATGCCACGGAGTATCCGCTCTATGTTGAAACGATTCACAAATTGCTTGAAAATGAATAGATCCGACATCGAACGGCTGATCGATTCGCGTGCGACCGTCTATCTTGCTTCGGTCGACGGCGAGGGTTTTCCCAACGTGAAGGCCATGTTGGCGCCGCGCGTGCGCGAGGGGTTGAGGAGGTTCTATCTGACGACCAATACTTCGTCCGTGCGCGTGGCGCAGTTCCGACGCAATCCCCGCGCGGCGCTCTATTTCTGCGACGAGGAGTGTTTCCTCGGCGTGCAGCTGCGCGGAACGATGGAGGTGCTGGAAGATGCCGCGTCGCGCCGCCTCGTCTGGCGCGAGGGCGATACGGAGTATTATCCGCAGGGCGTCGACGATCCCGACTATTGCGTCCTGCGTTTTACGGCCGAAACGGGCCGTGCGTATTCGGATTATCATTCGGAAAACTTCGAAACAGAATAATATGCGTGCTTTAATCAGTGTGAGCGACAAGACCGGCGTCGTGGAGTTCGCCCGGGGCCTGCGCGAGCTGGGCTGGGAGGTGATCGCCACGGGCGGTACGATGAAGCTGCTGCGCGACAGCGGCGTGGAAGTGTTGAATATCAGTGATGTAACCGGATTTCCCGAGATCTGCGACGGCCGGGTCAAGACCCTGCATCCGAAGGTGCACGGAGGGCTGCTGGCGCGGCGCGACGATGCGGAGCATCTCCGGGCTCTGAAAGAGAACGGCATCGAGTTCATCGATCTGGTTTGCGTGAACCTCTACCCGTTCCGCGAGACGATTGCGCGCTCCGGCGTGAAAATGGAGGAGGCGATCGAGAACATCGACATCGGCGGCCCCTCGATGCTGCGGTCGGCGGCCAAGAACTGGGCTGATGTTACGGTCGTCTGCGATCCCGGAGACTATGTGCAGGTGCTCGGCGAGATCCGTGCCGGCGGCAATACCGAAAAGACTACGCGGCTCCGCCTCTCGGCCAAAGCCTATACCCACACGGCGCAGTACGACGCCATGATCGCCACCTACATGCGGGCGCAGGCGGGATTGGACGAGAAGCTGTTTCTCGAATTCGATCTCGTGCAGTCGCTGCGCTACGGTGAGAATCCCCACCAGTCGGCCAAGTTCTACCGTGAGGGCAGCGCCGCGCCCTATTCGCTGGCGTTTGCCCGGCAGCTGGGCGGCAAGGAATTGTCGTACAACAACATTCAGGATGCCAACGCAGCCTTGTGCATCGTGCGGGAGTTCGACCGCCCGTTCTGCGTGGGACTCAAACATATGAATCCCTGCGGTGCGGCCGTGGGCGACGATGCGGCCGATGCGTGGACGAAGGCCTACGAAGCCGACAAGGTCTCGATCTTCGGCGGGATCGTGGCGACCAACTGCACGGTAACGCGCGAGGCCGCCGAGCTGATGAAGCCCGTTTTTCTGGAGATCATCATGGCGCCGAAGTTCGACGAGGGGGCGCTCGAAGTGCTCTCGTCGAAGAAGAACCTGCGGCTGCTGGAGGTCGACATGTCGCGTGCGGAGACGGCTCCGATGCAGTATGTGAGCGTCAATGGCGGTCTGCTGGTACAGGAGCTCGACGTCGCGACGCGTGCCGTAACGGCGGAGATGTGCGTAACGGCCCGCAAGCCCGAAGCCGCACGGATGGACGACCTCAATTTCGGCTGGCGCATCGTCAAACATGTCAAGTCGAACGCGATCGTCGTCGTCAAGGATGGCCGCACGCTGGGCGTCGGCGCCGGGCAGATGAACCGTATCGGCTCGGCCGAGATCGCCTTGAAGCAGGCCCGGGCCGCCGGTTTCACCGAGGGGCTGGTGCTCGCTTCCGACGGCTTCTTCCCGTTCGACGACTGCGTAACCCTCGCGGCCGAATACGGCGTCGAAGCCATTGTCCAGCCGGGCGGTTCGGTGCGCGACGAGGATTCGATCCGCAAGGCCGACGAAAAGGGAATAGCCATGATGTTCGTAGGCGAAAGACACTTCAAACACTGAGGTTATGAAAGTACTTGTAATCGGTTCCGGCGGCCGTGAACACGCCATCGTCGATGCGCTGACACGTTCTCCGCAGGTAGAGAGGATTTTTTGCGCCCCCGGCAACGCCGGCATGGCCCGGCAGGCCGAATGCGTGGCGATTCGGGAGACCGATACGGAGCGTCTGCGCGATTTCGCCCTCGCCGAGGGAATCGGTCTGACGGTCGTGGGGCCCGAGGTGGCGTTGGCCGCCGGCGTGGTCGATACGTTCAAGGCCTCAGGGCTGCGCATCTTCGGCCCGACACGGGCGGCGGCGCGCATCGAATCCTCGAAGGAGTTCGCCAAGCGGCTGATGGAGAAATATGCTGTTCCGACGGCCGGATTCAGGGCCTTTACCGACTATGCGGCGGCCCGCGACTACGTGGCCGCGCGTCCGTTTCCGGCAGTGCTGAAATACGACGGACTGGCTGCCGGCAAAGGGGTCGTCATCGCGCAGAACCTCGAAGAAGCCGATGCCGCGTTGCGCGACATGTTGCTCGACGACAAGTTCGGCGAGGGCAAGGTAGTCGTCGAAGATTATCTGGAGGGCCCGGAGT
>JAIDKM010000055.1 GCA_029051915.1 Alistipes sp.
GCCTCTCTCCTCGCCCTGCCCCGGCCTCTCCGCCCGCCTCTCAAAATCGGCTCTCTCTTCGCCCCCCCCCAATAAATAAGGAGGATGCCGTAAAAAGTCGGCATCCTCTTTCTCTCGTTCGTCCGCAGGGAGGTTATTTCCCCAGCACCGAGGTCGTGTATAGATAGCGTTTGATGCTCCGCTTCGGGGTCTTTTCGAATTCCGTAGGGTAGAGTACGATTTCCGATACCCGTTCGTAGGCCGCCAGCTGAGCATTGAGTTCCGTCAGGTTGTTTTGCATGATCGCCGGGAGTTCTTCTTTGTCCACTCCTTCGTTTTCGGCTTGTTCGTAGTCCGGCACCACCAGCGCCCGCAGTCGGCCTTCGCCGATGTCGATCACCAGCGATTCGAGCACCATGTACATGTTGTTCAGGCGGTCTTCGATTTCTTCGGGATAGATGTTCTGGCCGCTTCCCGAAAGAATCATCGTCTTCGAGCGGCCTCGGATGTAGAGGGTTCCGTCGGCCTCCATCGTGCCCATGTCGCCCGTGTGGAGCCAGCCGTCGGCATCGAGTACCTTCTGCGTGTCTTGTTCGTTTTTGTAGTAGCCTTCCATCACATGTTCGCCGCGCACCAGTATCTCGCCCGTCGTGTGTTCCGGATCGGGCGAGTCGATCTTCACTTCCAGCATCTGCTTCAGATAGGTGCCGCACGATCCCGCCTTGAATTCGTTGTCGGGTGCAAAGCTGATCAGGGGCGCGCATTCCGTCATGCCGTATCCGATCGTGATCGGGAAGCGGATCTTCATCAGGAAGGCTTCGGTTTCTTGGTTCATCGGCGCTCCGCCTACAATGAAGATCGAAACGTTGCCGCCGAAGGCATCCATCAGTTTCTTGCGGATCGCCGAGTAGATCGCCGCGTTGACCAGCGGGATCTTCACCGCCAGGCTCATCGGGCCTTTTTCCAGCATCGGGAGCACTTGTTTGCGGTAGATCTTCTCCAGAATCATCGGCACGCAGCAGATGATCGTCGGACGCACTACCGACATCGCTTCGATCAGAATTTTCGGCGAGGGGATGCGTCCCAGCAGGGTGATGTGCCCGCCCACGGCCAGCGGCGCCAGGAAGTCGAAGGCACAGCCGTAGGCGTGTGCCAGGGGCAGGAACGAGAGCGTGCGGCCTCCTTTCTGGAAGTAGCGTTGGCCCGTCTGGGTGTTCACCGCTTCGCGGGCGAATACCACGTTGCCCGTCAGGTTGTTCACCGTCAGCATCACTCCTTTCGAGTAGCCCGTCGTGCCGGAGGTGTAGTTGAGCAGAATCACCCGGTCGTTGGGTATCTCCGGGTATTTGATGTCGTTGATGTTGAATCCGCGCGGGTACTTCGCACGGTAGTTCTTCAGGATGTCTCGTTGGAATTTGGTCAGCGATTTTCCGTCGCGTTCATAGATCGCATGGAAGTCCGTGAGCGAGAATACGGCTTCTATCTGGCGGATCTGTTCTTCTTCGATCACGTCCCAGAAGTTGTCGCTCAGGAAGAGCAGGCGGCTCTCCGAGTGGTTGATTATGTGGATGACGTCCGCCGGGGTGAAGTCTTGCAGAATCGGTACGATCACCGCCCCGTAGGTTATCGTGCCGATGTAGGTGATGCACCAGCGGGGGTTGTTGCGGCCGATCAGGGCTATTTTGTCGCCTTGCTTGATGCCCGCTTTTTTGAACAGCAGGTGGAGTTTGGCGATCTCTTTGGCCATTTCGTAGTACGAGAAGCTCTCGTCTTTGAAATAGTCCGTCAGCGCCGGCATCTCGCGATTTTCGCGGAAACTCGCTTCGTAGATTTTCAGTAGGTTTTCCTGTAGCATAGCGTTGGTTTCTTCGGCGCAAAAATCGGGCCGGACGGAGGATCGGCCTCGTCAGCGAATCTCTGCGCAGGGGTTATCGCGGCGTGTCGGCGTCGTTTTTCGGGCTGCGGTTCTCTGCGGCTCGCAGGCGGCGGGGTTTCCAGATGTATATTTTCGACTCCGTGCCTTCTTTCAGGCGTTTGATGTTCTTGCGGTGGGTAACGATCAGCAGCACGGCTATCACGAACGAGAAGATCACGAAGGCTTTCGAGCCGTTCACCTTGGGCGAGATCAGCGTGAATACGGGGAAGCAGCAGCCTGCGATCATCGACGAGAGCGATACGTAGTGCGAGATCATCAGCACCACGATCCAGACTCCGAAGCAGAGCAGCGCCGCCGGGGGGTAGATGCCCGTTACGGCTCCCACGAGGGTCGCCACGCCCTTGCCGCCGCGGAATCCCGCGAAGACGGGGAATATGTGGCCCAGGACGGCCGCCACGACGGCTCCGATCTTCAGGTTGATGATGTCGTTCTGACCGATGATCGGGTCGTATTGCATCAGTTCCATGATCGTTACCGCCACGAATCCTTTCAGGAAATCCAGCGCGAATACCGGGGCTGCGGCGCGGCGGCCCAGTACACGGAGCATGTTGGTCGTGCCGGCGTTCTTGCTGCCGTGTTCGCGGATATCTATGCCGTAGTATTTCTTGCCGATCCACACGGCGCTCGGTATCGAGCCCAGCAGATAGGCAAGTACGATCATCGTCGTGGCTGTATAAATCGTAAGAATCATGGTTCTGTTCGGTATGGTTTATAATGCAAATATAATTAAATTTTTCATATTCGGGCTTTCCGATCCGAAATTCGGGCAAAAAGAGTCGCCGCGCTATCTTTCGCCGCCGCCGGTTTCTTCCCGACCGGCTCCGGCCAAGCCGGGCCGACGCTTGCTTCTGCGCTCGACTTTTCGTATCTTTGACTGCGTCTTAGATACTCCCGCCTCGGTAATGCTCAAATAAATTTGGCATTACGCTCGGCTTATTCGTATCTTTAATGCAGTGGGAAATAATTGCTTGACTGCAAGCGATATGAGAAAATCATCGTGAAAAAAGGCAATGGAT
>JAIDKM010000056.1 GCA_029051915.1 Alistipes sp.
TGGCGATCAGCGTATCTTTGTAGGCTACCGAGACCTTGACGGAGAGCAGGTGGCAGGTCATCTCCTGCTGCAGGGTGGTTTCGCTTTTGGCGATCGTGAAACGCTGGCTGGCACCGTAGGTCGGTGTGCCGTCCTCACCTTCCCAGGCGCTGTCGGGTGTCTCGCCCGAGAAGACGGAGAGCGTGTAGATGCCCGTCGGCAGTTCGATCAGTTCGGGGCGGTCGCCGTATTTGAACTGCGTGCAGGTCGTTCCGTTCTTGTCGACTACATCCATCAGATCGCCGTTGGCATTCATGATGACTACCGAATAGGTGTCGAGGTCGATATTGCCGGCACGGGTTACGGCGTATGCTTCCGGGTTTTGCCCCACGTTTTCGGTGCGGTCTTCGACCGTTACGATAAGATCGGAGAACGACAGATAGCCCGAGTTCTGCATGTCAATGCCGCCTCCTTCCCCTTCGAAGCGGGAGGTCTCCTTCACGCAGGAGCCCGTCAGCAGCGAGCAGGCTGTCAGCGCCAGAATCGTGTATTTTCGGATGAGCGTCTTCATAGTCGTTGTTTTTTGTGCCGGGGTGGGCCCGGCCGGCAATCTTATTGGTTCGGTATTGCGTCGTCGTTGAGTTCTTCGTCGGTCGTTTCGGTGCGGATCGGCGTGTCGTTGAGCGTGATGAGGACTTCTCCCGTGTCGCCGATGCCCGAGACGTCGAACGTGTAGGAGTAGAGCGTGCCGGCGGCCGCGGCTTCGTTGACCGTATCGGCGAACTTCACGGTCTGCGCCGGCTGGGTGGCCGAGGGCGTCTGCTTGGTCGCCTCGCCCGAGATCGTGAAGCGGCCCGGACGGATGTAATGATAGGTTCCGACGACTTGCGGATCGTCGGCCGTGTAGTAGATTTCGAGTTCGCTTCCGGCTTCGGTCGTCAGCATGAATTCTGCTCCGTTGCCGAAATAGCCTTTGAAGCGGTCGGTGAAGTCGATCCGTACGATCGTGTTGACCAGCCGGGCCGTGATGTCGACGCGCGTGGATTCGCGGCCGATCGCCACCGCAACTTCCGCCGAGCCCTCGAAGTAGGGACAGTCGGCGCCTTCGGGCGACGTTTCCACGCCCGGGGTCTCGCCCGTGAAAAGCGTGATTGCGTAGTCGGTCGACCACAGATAATCGTTCTGCGGGTCGTAGTCGCCTACCGACTTCCAGCTTTGCGAGAAGTCGTATTCCGGATCGATACTTTCGACCCGGAGCGCCAGATCCGAAATTGCCGGAATCGCATCGGCCGGAATCTCTGCCTGCCCTGCGGCCCGGGTTTCGGCTGCGATGGCCGGCGAGCATTCGACCGCCAGGCGCAGCGTGCCGTAGCCCGTCGCGGGGGTATTTCCGCCTTCGTCTTTCGCGCATCCGGCCAGCAGCGCCGCCAAAAGAAGTATGGTCGTATATCGTTTCATCTTAGTGTACGATCGTTACGCGGATGTTGTCCATCCACATGCTCGTGTAGCCCGAAATCCATGCAGTGGAATTTTTTTTGACATATTGCCACGACAGGCAGGTGCCGTTCGAACAGTCGGGAACCGTAAATTCATATTCGTCGACGATGCCCCCTGCAAACGATGCGTCCGAGCGTTCTGCAATAGTCAGGGTTGCGATCTTGTTGGGCAGATCGTCGCTTCCCTTGAATCCGCCGCCGCCAGCGCTTGTGCCTACGTTGCAGCGGCAGTCGGCGGCTTTCGTGCCGTTGGCATTGGCATTGAAGAGTATCCGGACGCCTATTTGCCGACCCGCTTTGATGCAGGAAAGCGGTCGGGTGTCGATTCTGGCCGGGTAGAAAACCAAGCCGTTGCTGTTGCAGCGGATCCGAATGGCCTGCCCGGCTTCTCCTTGCGCCCGTGCGGCGTACCATTGTTCCAGGTTGTAGTCGGCCAGCGACTGGGCATAAGCGGCACCCACGCCTTTGTCGACATCGACGTTGAACGATGTTATTTCGCTGAAATCCTCGAAGAACAGGTAGGGCGCTTCGACCGTGCAGCCATCGGCGGAGAGGCCGCTCACGGCGCAGCGTTTGCCATAGACGCCTTCGGTGTTTTCCGAGCCTACGGTCATTCCTATTTCGGTACCGCTTGTCAAACGCTGGTCTTCGAAAATCTTCAGCGTGAACGTGCCGTCCGCGTTCGCTGCGATCGCACGGGTCGTGTTGTGCAGCTCCAGCGTCGGGAATTCATAACCTTCCGGCATTTCCACCAGGTCGACTTGCGTTACCGCCTCGCCCAGATGCGTCGGGTCGACCGTCAGTCGGAACTCCTGCTGCGGCCGTACTTCGTTGATCGTCAGCTTTACCGGCGTGATGGCTCCTTCTGCGCAGTTGCGGAAGCTGCCCGTCGACAGCGGCCACGAGAACTCCGTGCCGTCGGTCGCCGTGAATTTCACTTCGCCGCCCGTCGGATCGGTCGGGGCGATGAATACCCAGAACGTGTCGCCTTCGTCCACCGGTTCTGCGAAGTCGAGCGTGATCGCATTGCTCGTTGCTTCCATGCCGGGCGTCGCATCCGGATTCGTCAGATCCCAGGTCATCCGACCGGCGACGGGCTGCGGGAACTCGATGCGGAGTTTCTCGATGGGCCGTCCCAGCAGGTTGCGGCCTTCGGGGATCGTGATTTTCAGTGCGTGTACCTTATGATAGAAGTGCAGCGTAACGTCGTTGAGTATCTCCTCGCGAAGTTCGGCGCCCTGCGTTGCGGCCAGCATGATGTCGAGATCGGGATTCCATGTGCCGTCCTGCACGGCTGGAATCGTGTAGCTCACTCTCGTGCCGGCGACCGCTTCGGGCGTGGGATAGGATGCGTAATAGTCGTAGGTGCCGGCGGTCATGGCGTCGATCATGCCGGTGAAAAGACCTTCGTCGGGCGATTCCCGCGGATACCAGAGCGTGAACGGCACGTTTTCGAAAGCGGCGGAGCCGTTTCCGTAGCCCCACAGCGCAATGCGGTCGCCCTTGATCCAGCGGGTCGTCAGGTGTTCTTCGTCGAGTACCGTGCGGGTGGACGGCGACGTGGCGATGCGGACTTCGATCCGGCGGGATTTCCCGTTGTCCGGAGTCGGCCATTCGTCGCCCTGATGGCACGAGACGGCCGCCGCCGCAAGCGATGCGACCGTCGAAAGGATGGCTAACTGTTTGATAATCCCCATGTAGATGCCTTTTCAAATCTGTCGCAAAAATAGGCAACTTATTTTCTGGAAAGAAATATTTTCAACGAACGGGGGATTTTTCATCACGAAAAGCCCGAATTTTCCATGAATCGGAACCCGAAAAAGCAGGAAAACAGACAAATCTTCAGGTCGTTTCGAACGATATTCGGGCGCCGTCTCGGTCTCTGCGGCCTTGTAAAAGAAGCGCCGGTCGAAACCGGCGCTTCTCGGTGTTTTATTCCTGTTTTACGTATTTGTCCAGCCAACCGAAGAATTCGCGGTTCCACACCAGTGAGTTCTGCGGTTTGAAGACTTGGTGCGCTTCGTTTTCGAATTCGACCAGCCGGGCCGGAATGCCGCGTACGCGGGCCGCCGTGAAGGCTTCGAGCGACTGCGTGTAGGGGATGCGGAAATCCTTTTCGCCCGTGATGATCATGATCGGCGTGTCCCATTTCTCCACGAACTTGTGCGGCGAGTTGGCATAGGAGCGTTGCGCTACGGCGTTTTTCCGCTCCCAGTAGGGGCCTCCGTAGTCGTTGTTCACGAACCACAGTTCCTCGGTCTGGCCGTACATCGAGTCGAAGTCGAAGATGCCGCAGTGGGCGATGAAGGCCTTGAACCTCTTTTCATGACAGCCCGCCAGGAAGTAAACCGAGTAGCCGCCGTACGAGGCTCCGACGCATCCCATGCGGGTTTCGTCGGCCCACGGCTCGCGGGCCACGTCGTCGATCGCCGACAGGTAGTCGCGGATGTTCTGGCCCGAGTAGTCGCCCGAGATCTGGTCGAGCCACTCCTGGCCGAACGAGGGCAGGCCGCGGCGGTTGGGCGCCACGACGATGTAGCCTTGCGCCGCCATCAGCTGGAAGTTCCAGCGATAGCTCCAGAACTGCGATACGACGCTCTGCGGGCCTCCCTGGCAGTAGAGCAGCACGGGGTACTTCTTCGCCGGATCGAAGTCGGGCGGCAGAATCACCCACGTCAGCATCTGCTTGCCGTCGGTCGTGCGAACCCAGCGCTTCTGTACTTCACCCATCTTCACGGCGTCGTAGATCGGGGCGTTGATCTCCGAGATCCGGGTCATCGTCCCGTCGGCCGGGTTCACGTCGTAGAACTCGGTCGCCATCGAGATCGTGCAGACTTCGGCGACGATCCGGCTGCCGGACATCGTGAAGGCGTCGATGTCGTGGTCGCCGCGCGTCAGCACTTCGACCTCGGACGTGCCGCACGTGGCGCCCGGCTCGGGCAGCTGCACCCGGCAGATCTGGTGCGTGGCTTCGATCGGTGCAATAAAATAGAGTTCCTCATTCCCGTTCCACACAACGTTCAGGGCGTTGTAGTCGAACGTGGCTGTGAGGTCGTGCATTTCGGCCGTCGTGCAGTCGTAGACGAAAAGGCGATCCTTGTCCGATTCGTTGCCGGCGCGGCGCATCGAGCGGAAGGCGATCTTCGTGTCGTCGGGCGACCAGACGGGGTATTTGTCGTAGCCCGGCATCTCCTCCGGCAGGTCGCGTACTTCGCCTGCGCATTCGTCCTTGCGGCCCGTGCGGGGTTTGCAGATGTTCACGGTTTTGCCCGTCGCCACGTCGTAGATGAAGATGTCCGAGTCGGTCGACACGGCGTACTCCGTTCCCGTCAGCGGTTTGCAGGTGTAGGCCAGCATCGTGCCGGCGTGGTTCCACGCGATTTCGGCCATGTCGAAGTAGGGGGCCAGCGGCGCGTCCCAGGCAGCGTCGGCCCCGAGGATGTCCGTGCCGCCGGTAACAAGGCCTTCACCCAGCTCGGCGACGAAGATGTGGCGGTAGTCGCCCTCGTCCCAATAGTCCCAGTGGCGGGCCATGAGGTCGTCGTAGATGCGGGCCTGCGACTTGGGCATGTCGCCGTAGACGTCGGACGACTTGCGGGCCGCCACATGTACGCTCTGTACCCACCAGATATGTTTGCCGTCGGGACTCACGCCGAAGCCCTCGACGTCGGGGATGCCCTCGCCGTCGCCTGCGCCGGTGATCTGTTCCGCTCCCGAGCCGTCGGCGGCCATGCGCCAGACTTGGGTCGAACCGCTGCGATCCGAAAGGAAGTAGATCGCCGTTCCGTCGGCCGACCATTGCGGTGCCGCGTTGCTGGAGGCGTAGTCGGTCAGCTGCCGGCATGCGCCGGTGGCGATCTCCTCGATCCAGAGCGTCGAAATGCCGCGGTTCTCGGCCATGTCGTACTCCGTTACGGCATAGAGGAGCCATTCTCCGTCGGGCGAGAGCGACGACGAACCGGCGCGCCGCATCTTCCACATCACTTCGGGGGTCAGGCGCCCGGCGGCGATTTCGTCGGCCGTCAGCGCGTTGTCTATCTTCAGGGGGGCGGGTCGCTTCTCGCCTCCGCCGAGCCCCAAACCTGCAATAGCCATAAAGAGGATGAAT
>JAIDKM010000057.1 GCA_029051915.1 Alistipes sp.
ACTTTGGAAGTTCCATATACTTGCCAATAAAAATGTCGAAGGCTCTGCTTGCTCCGATCGCTTTTTTTTACAAGTTGGGGGTGACTTTCCGTCATCGCCTCTTCGACTGGGGCATACTCAAAAGCGAGCGTTTCGATATTCCGATCATCTGCATCGGCAACATCACCGTCGGGGGCACCGGCAAAACTCCGATGGCCGAGATGGTCATCGATTACATGTCTCAGAAGCATAACGTCGCCCTCTTGTCGCGCGGTTACGGTCGGAAAACCAAAGGTTATCGCGAGGTCTTCGTCTCGTCCCATTATCGCGAGGTCGGCGACGAGCCTTTGCAGATCAAGCTCAAGTTCCCCGATACGGTCGTCGTCGTGTGCGAGAAGCGCGCCGAGGGCATCCGAAGAATCCGGGCCGAGCATCCCGAGGTCGACCTCATCATCATGGACGACGGCTTCCAGCATCGGTACGTCGAGCCGAAGATCAACGTCTTGATGATCGACGCCACGCGGCCGATCCAGCACGATAAGATGTTGCCCGAGGGTACGTTGCGCGATTTGCCCAGCGAGATCTACCGGGCCCATTACTTCGTCGTTACCAAGTGTCCCGAGAAGATGGCGCCCATCGACCGGCGTATCTTGCGCAAGGTCTTGATCCAGGTCGCTTACCAGCGGGTCTACTACACCCGTTTCGAAAGTTTCTTGCCGCAGCCGCTCTTCGCCGATGAAGTTTCCGGCGGGTCGTTGTCTCCGGGTTGCAAGGTGATTGCATTGTCGGGTATCGGCAACCCCGAGCCGTTCCTCAAGTCGTTGCACGAGCGGTATAAGGTCGTTGCCGAGATCACGCTCGACGACCACCACGTCTACCGCGTCCGCGACATGAAGTTGCTCGCTTCGTTGCTCCTGAAGCATCCCGACGCCGTCATCATCACTACGGAGAAGGATGCCGTCAAGATGGTCAACCGGGCCAAGATTCCTTCCGAGGTGCGGCGTGTGCTTTATTATCAGCCGATCAATATTTCATTCATAGAGGATTCGGCAACGGATTTTCTGCAAAATTTAGAAGAAGATGTCAGAGGAAATTAAGAAGACCGCGGCTTGGATCCGCGAACAAACCGCAGGGTTCCGCCCCGAGGTGGGGATCATTCTGGGTACGGGTCTGGGCGATTTCGCCGAGCAGATCACGGCCGAGTATTCGCTCGATTACAAGTCGATTCCGGGTTTCCCCGTTTCGACGGTCGAGGGGCATAAGGGGCGTTTGATCTTCGGTACGCTCGAGGGGCGCCGCGTCGTGGCCATGCAGGGCCGCTTCCATTTCTACGAGGGTTATACCATGCAGCAGGTTACCTTTCCCGTGCGCGTCATGCAGCAGTTGGGCATCGGTTACCTCTTCGTCTCGAACGCTTCGGGGGGTATCAATACCTCGTTCCGCGTCGGCGACCTGATGGTCATCACCGACCATATCAATCTCATGCCCAATCCCTTGATCGGGCCTAACATGGCCGAGTTCGGGCCTCGTTTCCCGGACATGCACAATTGTTACGACAAGGGGCTGATCGCCCGCGCTACGGCCATCGCCGAGCAGGAGGGCATCAAGCTCCAGTACGGCGTCTACGTCGGCGGCACGGGCCCTACGTTCGAAACGCAGGCCGAGTACCGGTATTTCAAGGCTATCGGCGGCGATGCGGCCGGCATGTCTACGGTTCCCGAGGTCATCGTCGCTCGGCACATGTCGATTCCCGTCTTCGGCGTCTCGGTCATCACCAACTGCGGCCTCTCCGAGGAGATCGGCGACCACGAGGACGTGCAGTTGCAGGGTAAGAAGGCCGGCGTGAAGATGCAGTCGTTGTTCCGTCGGTTGATCGCACAGCTCTAAGACTATGGTTAACAAGGTTATTTTGATCGGCAACGTCGGGATGGATCCCGAGGTGCGCACCACCGAAAGCGGGGTGAAGGTGGCCCGCGTGCGTCTGGCTACTACCGAGCGGCTTTTCGACCGGCAGGCCAACGAGTCCCGCGAGCATACCGAGTGGCATACGATCACTTTGTGGCGTGGCTTGGCCGATATCGTCGACCGTTACGTCCGCAAGGGTTCCCAGATCTATATCGAGGGGCGTCTGCGTACCCGCGATTGGATGGACAAGGATAACAACCGGCGGTATACCACCGAGATCCTCGCCGATTCGATGAATTTGTTGGGTCGCCGCGGCGACGGCTCCGCTTCCGAGGGCGCTTCTTACGGGCAGCCTGCCGCGCCGCAGCCTGCCGCCGCACAGACTTCTCAGACTTCCGCACCGGGTTACGCGCCGCAGCCCGCCGCCGCTCCGGCACAGGGGCATGTACCGCAGGCTTCTGTTCAGACTCCCGCCGCCGCTCCGCAGGCCGCTCCGGCTCCCGCCATGCCGGCCGACGATCCCGACGACTTGCCGTTCTGATTTTCGGCTCGCCACCACCGCATCCGCTTCATCCCGGCCCGGTTCGTCCCGATTCTTCCTTACGGTTGTTCGGGCGGGCGCATGGCTCCGATGGTGCGGATGCGTTTTTCGAAGTCGTCGCGGCTGCCCGCCGCATTGTTCTTGATGCGGGCCCGGTAGTTGTATATCGTGTTGACCGAGTAGCGCAGCAGGGAGGCTATGCGCGACGAGTCGGTGATTCCCAGGCGGATCAGCGCAAAGATGCGCAGTTCGGTGTTGAGACGTTCGCCTTTCTTCAGTTCGATGCGGGCCGTAGGTATCAGCAGGCTGTTGAATTCTTCTACGAAGTCAGGGTATAGTTGGAGGAATGCGTTGTCGAACATCTCGTAAAAGTTGTTCAGCTCGGCATCCATCAGCGACGACGACGAGCTCTCGGCTTGCAGTTCGGCGATCCGGCCCTTGGATAGTTTGTTGCGGACGTTGCGTTGATAGGCCGTCAGTTTCTCTATGTAGTTCGAGCACATGGAGAGAAACAGGGCGATGTATTCTTCTTTCACGGCGTTCGATTCCACCAGCGCCTTGTTCATCTCTCGCGTATGTTCGTTCACGGCCGAGAGCGAGGCGTTGTATTCTTGAATCTGGCGGTTCATCGTCTCGATCTTGCGTTGCGAGATCTGCGAGCGGCGGTAGAGCCGTAGCATGAAGATGCAGATTCCCAATAGTACGGAGGTCAGCACCGAGATGACGATCAGGTAGTTGCGGACGCTCTTTTCTTGTTGGGCGCGAACTTCGAGATACGATTTTTCCACCATCGGGATGATGTTGGCTATCTGCCACGGTCGGAGCTTGGCGTTGTAGAAAAGGGCATCGTTGAGCGAGATCGTAATGTAGCGGAACGCCCGGTTGATCTCTTGACGGTGGAGCATCGCCTGCGCAAGACAGCAGAGCGAGGCGTTGTCTTTGGTCGCACAGCGTACGTCGGCTATGGCCGACCGGGCATACCAGAGGGCTTTTTCTTCTTCGCGGTCGAGTGCTTCGGCTATCAGGGCCTGGTCGTAGGCGTGCACCGCATAGGGATGGCTGTCCGGCGTGAATTGCGCCAGCAGTTGGCGGTTGAGACGGTCGGCCCGGGCGTATTCCCGCCGATCCATGCAGTCGCGGATGGCCATGTATTGACGTACTTCCGAGCCTGCGGGCGCTTCTTGCAGCAGCCGGTTGCGGTAGTAGCGGATCTTGGCGCTCGAGATGCGGTTCATCTCCGGGGTGCGGGTGTATTCGTTGAAATCGAAGTAGAACCGGTGCTGGGTTCCGTAGTAGGCGATCCGTTGGGTCGGCGTAAGACGTGTTGTGTCGATCGTCGAGTTGAGCACTACGTTGGCTTCCAGAAACATGCCCGACGTCGTGTAGAGCATCGCACGGTCGAGCAGCACGTCGGTTTGCCGCACGGGATCTGCAAGTTGCCGGGCCAGTTCCGCCCGTTTGTCGAGCAGTTCCATCGCCTTGTTGAATTGGAATGCGGCGTATTCGGCGTAGAGTTGGTTGTAGATTTCGTATTGTTGTTCGAGCGCCACTCCGCGCGACTGGAGCATGTTTTCGATCGTCATCACGCGTACTTCGTGCTTGGCTACATATTGGTCGGCGCGGTCGAGTGCGCGGTCGAGTTCTTCGAGGGTTTGTTCGAGTGCGGGCAGCGCGTATGCGGCCGGTGCCGGCAGGAGGAGTGCCGAGAGCAGCGCGATGCGCAGGGTCAGAGCGGTGGGTTTCATACACAAATATAACAAAAATTCCGCTTCGTTTGCCTTCCGTTTTCTTTCTCTGGCCCGAATCGCTTGTTCTGAAGCTCCGGTTCTTCCACTTTTATTCGTTTTTATGTGTCTGATTTACAGTTTATATGTTCGATCCGCGTCTATATTTTGCTTGCAGGGTCGGCGGGCGCCGTCGCATTTTTCGTATTTTTGACCTTATCGAAGATCGTTCGTACGAATCCAAACCAACCTTTATATATATGCTCAAACACACTCTCTTCGTCGCGGCGGCTTTCTTTTGCCTCTCCGCCTGCGGTAAGGACGGCGGTTCGGAGGAGCCGCAGCGTCCACGGACGGCGATTTCGCTTTCGTTGAAGGCCGTTGCCGAGACTTCCATTACGCTCGATGTCGAGCTTCTGAACGCCGACGCGGCTTATTGTTCGATCGGCCCGGCCGACAGTCCGACTCCTTCGTCGTCCGAATTGCGTAAGGGACAGGAGCTGACCGCTTCCGGTTCGGTCTTCTTCGACGCGCTCGAACCCGGTACTTCTTATAAGGTTTTCGGCGTCGCCGCCTTGCAGGGCGTCTATTCCGGGATCGAGACGCTCCCCGTCAAAACTGCCGGTAGTCTCGACGAGCGTTTTCCCGCCAAGATCGAGGCTTGGTGTACGACGGCCGATAAGAAGTCGCTTTTCGCTCCGTTCACGCCCTCGGTCGCTTCTTCTGCCGCTTCGACCGCCAAAGAGGTGATTACGGATCCGCAGACCCGTTACCATACGATGGAGGGCTTCGGCCCCGCCATCACCCGCACGG
>JAIDKM010000058.1 GCA_029051915.1 Alistipes sp.
TGGGCATGATTGTTATCCGGCTTGCGTACGTCGGTGTCCATCGAGCCGTGCAGCAGCACTACGGAGCTCAGCTTTCCGTCGCGCGACACCGGAAAGGCCGTCGACAGGTTGAGTTCGGGGCGCAGTTCGTCGTCCAGATAGAGGTTCACGAAGAGCCGTTCGTTGTCCGTCGGCTTGCGGTGTTCCAGGTTGATCTGGCCCGTGATCGCTTCGTGCCCCGCCGTTACCGAGGCGACTCCTTTCGACACCTGGATCGAGTTGAGCCACATGCCGGGCGTGTAGCTCAGTCCGTAGGGCGACGAGAGTCCGCGCATGATCGGGCGGTTTTCGTCCAGAATCTGCGTGTAGGTTCCGGCCAGGCCGAGCATCTTGATCTGCCGCGCGCCCGAGATCGCATCGCTGTAGCCCACCGTTACCGAGGCCGAGTTCTCGAACGACTCGGCCAGGTTGCAGCAGGCCATCTTGCAGAGACCCGCAAAGGAGATCATCTCGCCTTTCATGATGCCGTCGCGCTTCACGAAGTTGCCGCTCACGGTGCCTTCGATCACCACGTCGTCCAGCGCCACTCCTTCGCTTTGCAGCGCGAATTCGGCCCGGGCGGCTCCCGGAGCCACTTGCAGCGTGTCGTTCACATAGCCCAGATAGGCCGCGACCAGTTTGTCATAATTGCGGACACGGTGCAGGCGGAAGGTTCCTTCCGCATCGGTGCTCGCGCCCACGTTCGTGCCGGCCCAGTAGACTGAGGCTCCGACCAGCGGCGCTCCTTCGGCGTCGCGTACGGTGCCTTGCAGTTCTTGAGCCTGGAGTGCGGCGGCCAGCGCCGACATCCAGACGGTCAGAATGATTTTTTTGATTTTCATCGTATTCCCTGAATTGGTTAAAACTCTGTTTCGGGCCGCCGCCTCGTTCGGAGACGGCGCCCGCACGGTTCTAAGCCAATACGGGAGGTGCGCGCAGACCTGCGGCACGCAGACAGGGTGCCTGCTCTATCGGAACGGCCGGGGTTACGATCCGTTCCTTGCGGAATTTCGGCGCCGCGATGCGGGCGGCCTGCGCGGCAGCCAGGCAGTGCGGCAGCGCCAGCACGACGCACCGGCACGGAGTCTCGTTGTCCGCCGTCGCCGTGTACAGGGTGATTTCGGTAGAATGGAATTCGCACACGCAGGAGGCGCAAAGTTCTTCGGCCTCCGCATCATGGTCATGACCGACATGATAGCCCGCCACGCAGCAGGCGTGTCCGTCCGCATGTTCCGCCTCCGCACAGTCGCACATCAGCGAGAGCGACCACATGCCGCCCGTCGCCAGCAGGTAGACGGCAAGCAGCAGCAGGGATATGTATCTTCGGCGTCCCATCGGTTTCGCAAAACTACAAAAAATACGTTTATCCGCCAAATTTCGGGCCGATTCCCCGTTTTTTAATTTTTCATTCTTAATTTTGTCGTATGCAACCGGGCGACGAAAAAATATACGAGGTTCTGCACCGTTACTG
>JAIDKM010000059.1 GCA_029051915.1 Alistipes sp.
GCGAAGCGGCGCGCGAAGCCGATGGTCAGCACGTCGGGCTTGATGCCCTCGATGATCTGGATCATCTGGCGCGGCGAGTCGAGGCGCACCTGGTTGGGATCGCTGAAGCGGCGGCGGATATGCTTGATAAGCCGGTTCTTGAGGTTCATGCGCTCGTTCCACAACTCCTCGTCGGGAATGTTGTGCATCTTCTGCCATGCCGGAATATTATAGGTATGGCCCTCGAAACCGTCGGCGAAGTAACGGGCGTAGAGGCGGCGCAGCGACGTGGCGATCCACGTGGGGAAGTGCACGCCGTTGGTTACGTAGCCGATGTGGAGCTCGTTTTTGAAGTAACCCGGCCACATGTTGCCCAGAATGTCTTTCGAGACCTCGCCGTGGAGCCACGAGACGCCGTTGACCTCCTGCGAAAGGTTGCAGGCCAGCACCGACATCGAGAACTTCTCGTTGGGGTCGTTGGGATTGGTCTTGCCGAGGTTGATATACTGTTCCCAGGTGATGCCCAGCACGTCGGGGTAGTGCGACATGTACTGGCGGATCATCTGCTCGGGGAATGCGTCGTGGCCGGCGGGCACGGGCGTGTGGGTCGTGAAGAGCGACGACGAACGGATCACCTCCAGCGCCTCGGAGAATGAGAGCTTCTTGTGGTTCACCAGCTCGCGGATGCGCTCGATGCCGATGAAGGCGGCGTGTCCCTCGTTGCAGTGGAACACCTGGTGCTTGATACCCAGCTTGCGCAGCGCGCGGATACCGCCGATGCCCAGCAGGATCTCCTGCTTGAGACGGTTCTCCCAGTCGCCGCCGTAGAGGTAGTGGGTGATCTGACGATCCTCCTCGAGGTTGGCCTCGAAGTCGGTGTCCAGAAGGAAGAGGTCGGTGCGGCCCACCTGGCACTTCCAGACGCGCGCCGAGAGCGTACGTCCGGGGAAGGCGATGGTGATCGTTACCCAGTTGCCCGATTCGTCGCGCACGGGCGAAATGGGCAGCTTATAGAAGTTCTGCGCTTCGTAGGTGGCCTCCTGCGCACCCTGCGCCGAGAGCCGCTGGGTGAAGTAGCCGTAGCGGTACAGGAGACCGACGGCCGCCATCGGCACGTTCTTGTCCGACGCCTCCTTGAGGTAGTCGCCGGCCAGGATACCCAGACCGCCCGAATAGATCTTCAGCGACGAGTGCAGACCGTACTCCATCGAGAAGTAGGAGATCGTCGTGGTCTTGGGATCGGGTTTCTCGTCCATGTAGGCGAGGAACTGGGCGTATACGGTGTCGAGCTGGGCGAGGAACTGCGAGTCCTGCTCCAGTTCCTTGAGGCGTTCGATGCTCAGTTTGTCGAGGAAGGCGATGGGATTGCGGTCGCACTCCGTCCACAGGGCGGGGTCGATGCTCTCGAACAGGTCGCGGGCGCCGGGATTCCAGCACCACCAAAGGTTGCGCGACAACTCTTCGAGGGCGTGCAGCCGCGACGGCAGGGTCTTGTCGACCATCATGCGGTTCCAGTTGGGCCGCTCGACGAAGAGCTGCTGGCGCACGAAGTTGATCTGCTCGTTCTTCGAACCGCCGTCGTCGAGGACGGCGCGGTTGGTGCGGACGATCGAGCTGTCGATCGCCTCGGCGTAGGCGTTTTCGTAGGCGGCGTAGAGGTGTTCCCAGAGTGCCGATTTCGAGATCTCGAGTGCCGACTGGCGGGCTTTCTCGACCTGCTTCTCGTCGAGCTGGCAGAAGCGCAGCATGGCGTCGGCGATATTCTCTATGACCTCCCGGTCGTTGTAGTCGTCGCGGCGGATCACCTCCACGCCCTCGTGCTCGGGCTGCTTGTTGACCCAGAGGCCGAAGCCGGCGAGCGTCGTGGTGATGGTCGGCACGGAGAAGGCCACCGATTCGAGGGGCGTGTATCCCCACGGTTCGTAGTAGGAGGGGAATACCGTGAGATCCATGCCTACGAGGAGTTCGTAGTACTCCTTGCCGAAGATGCCGTCGTTGCGGTTGAGGTAGGTCGGCACGAAGATCACCTTGACTTTCGAGTCGTCGGTGGTGAGGATCGAGCCGTTCAGCGCGTGGCAGATCGGGTCGGTGTCGGGATACTCAAGCTGGTGGGTCG
>JAIDKM010000006.1 GCA_029051915.1 Alistipes sp.
GTGTGGGCTCGCCCCTGCCCCATCCAACCCCGGCGCGCCACCAACCAACTCCCCCCACCGCCCGAGAGACCCAGGACAACTTTGTCGTCGCCCAGCTTCTCGCGCAGATCACGCACGGTGGACTCGACGAAACTCTCGGAAGTCCAACTCTGCGCACAACCGCAGATGCCGACGACGAAATTCTTCAACAACTGCGTCCCGTCGGTCGAATGGTAGACCTCGGGGTGGAACTGGATGCCCCAGGTCTGCTCGCCCTCGACATGGAACGCCGCGACGCGCACGTCCTCCGTCCCGGCGATCAGACGATAATTTGCAGGAACCGAAGTGATCGTATCGCCGTGCGACATCCACACCTGCGTCGAAGCGGGCAGTCCGGTCATCAAGGGATCGGAAGCGTCGCCCACGGTGAGCATGGCCCGGCCGTACTCGCGGCTGGGGGCAGGCTGCACCTCGCCGCCGAAAGCCGCCGCCAGATACTGTGCGCCGTAGCAGACGCCCAACAACGGCAGGCGCCCCTTGATCTGCGACAAATCCGGATTCGGAGCCTCGGCATCGCGCACCGAATAGGGGCTGCCGGAGAGGATCACGCCCCGCACCGACGCGTCGAGCGCCGGAATCTTGTTGAACGGGTGGATTTCACAATAGACATTCAACTCGCGCACGCGCCGTGCGATGAGCTGCGTATACTGCGACCCGAAGTCGAGGATGAGGATTTTTTCCATCTATCTTATTACGTTTATTTTTTCGTTACGGAGCGGTTCATCCGCCCGGCCAGCCGCATCTCCTCAGCGAAAGCCTCGTGCCCGACCTCGCGGATGCGGGCGATGCACCCCTGCCGATCCGAACGGAAGAGAAGCGAGAAGAGTTTTGCATAGATATTATTGAATATCTTGCACTTCTCGGCGTTCATCACGACTGAGGTCTGTTTTTCTCATCCAGCTCGGCTTCCGCTTTCTTCTTGCGATAGTTGTAAGCCACGATGCGGACAACGAAGATATAAAGGAACGCCAACCCCAGATAGAGGTATCGGAGCCAGCCGAGACGCCCCGTATAGAGCCATACGACGAAAAGCGCCGCGAAAAAGATGAAGGCGAAGATGTCGAGACGGGAAATCTGCCGATTATTCTGTGCCATGATCTGCAAAACGGATTGAAGATTAACGTTCGCTGGAATAGTTGGGGGCCTCGCGCGTGATGGTTACGTCATGGGGATGGCTCTCCTGCATACCCGAAGCCGAAATACGAATGAACTGCGCCTGCTGCAAGGCCCGGATGTCGGCCGCACCGCAGTAACCCATGCCGGAGCGGATGCCGCCGACGAGCTGGAAGACCGTCTCGTTGAGCGAGCCCTTGAACGGCACGCGCGCCACGATACCCTCGGGCACGAGCTTGTTGATGTTGCCCTCGCAACCCTTCTGGAAGTAACGGTCGGCCGACCCGGCCTTCATGGCGTCGATCGAACCCATGCCGCGATAGGACTTGAATTTACGGCCGTTGTAGATGATCGTTTCGCCCGGAGCCTCCTCCGTACCGGCGAACATCGAGCCGATCCTCCCCCAGTCGCCAACTGCAGCCCGCGCCTTGC
>JAIDKM010000060.1 GCA_029051915.1 Alistipes sp.
CATGCAGCAGTAGTAGAGCGGCAGGGTGTGCATCCCGGCGTCGGGCATCTCTTCCTGCGTCAGCACCACGGTCAGTTCTTTCGCCCGGTCGTTGCGGTAGTTGAAGAAGATCACCACGTCGTTCGGACGGATCTGTCCCTCGGGGTTGCCCGCAGCATCTATCCGCACGATCGGCTTGATGAATTCGTCGGTTACCTCGGCGTCGTACGACTTCTGCACCGCCGCGGCCATGTCGGTCGCCGCTTCGCCGATGCCGTTCACCAGCGCGTCGTAGGCCACCTTCACACGTTCCCAGCGCTTGTCGCGATCCATCGCATAGTAGCGGCCCACCACCGTCGCGATCTTGCCCGTCGTGGCCGCCAGGTGTTTCTCCAGTTGCTCGATGAAGCCCTTGCCGCTGCGGGGGTCGGTGTCGCGACCGTCCATGAAGCAGTGTACATAGGTGTTCGCGATCTTGTACTCGGCCGCTATGTCGCACAGCTTGAACAGGTGCTCCAGCGACGAGTGCACGCCGCCGTCGGAGGTCAGACCCATGAAGTGGACGTTCGCACCCTTCTCGCGGGCGTATTCGAACGCCGCCGCCACCTCCGGATTCCGCATGATCGAGTTGTCGCGGCACGCACGGTTGATCTTCACCAGATCCTGGTATACCACACGGCCTGCGCCGATATTGAGGTGCCCCACCTCCGAGTTGCCCATCTGGCCGTCGGGCAGTCCGACGTTCTCGCCGTCGGTGCGCAGCTGCGCGTGGGGGTATTTCTCGGTCATGGCCGAAATATATGCAGGATGGACGGTCGAGATGACGTCCGCCTTGTCATGACGGCCGTTTCCCCAGCCGTCGAGGATCATCAACAATACTTTGTTTGCCATATCTTCACTTATTTTATTTGCGCCATAATCAGCTCCACGGCCTTGTCGATGGCCTGCTGCAGTCCGTCGGGGTTCTTGCCGCCGGCCGTCGCAAAGAATGCCTGGCCGCCGCCGCCGCCTTGCATCAGCTTCGCCGCTTCGCGAACTACGGCACCCGCGTTCACGCCTTGCGCGGCGATTTCTTCGCCCAGCATGATCGTCAGCGAGGGTTTTCCTTCGCTCAGGGTTCCGACTGCCAGCACCAGCTTCGGCGCACGGGCCCGCAGGTTGTAGGCCAGGTCTTTCACGAAATCGGGACGGCGGTCCATCTGCGTGGCGATCAGCTGCACGCCCTGCCGCTCGGGCACCGAGGCGATCAGCTTCTCGGCCCACTGGGCCACTTGTTCGCGGCGCATCTGCTCCACTTCTTTCGACAGAGCGTCGTTGCTTTCGATCATCTTCTTCACCGCCTGCACGATCTGCGTGTTGTTCAGGTACTCGCCCACGTTGCGCAGCGTGTCTTCGGCCGCATGGATCACGTGCTCGGCTTGTGCGCCCGTTACCGCTTCGATGCGGCGCACACCGGCCGAGATCGCACTCTCGTTCAGAATCTTGAAATATCCGATGTTGCCCGTGGCGCTCGTGTGCGTTCCGCCGCACAGCTCCACCGACTCGCCGAAGCGCACCATGCGCACGCGGTCGCCGTACTTCTCGCCGAAGAGCATCATCGCGCCCGCGGCCGCCGCTTCTTCCTGCGTCGCGTCGCGTTTTTCTTCCAGCGGGTGGTTGGCACGGATCGATTCGTTCACCAGCCGCTCCACTTCGCGCAGCTCTTCGCGCGTCATCTTCTGGAAGTGCGAGAAGTCGAAGCGCAGCACCTCGGGCGTTACCATCGAGCCTTTCTGCTCCACGTGCGTGCCCAGCACCTTGCGCAGGGCCGCGTGCATCAGGTGGGTCGCCGAGTGGTTGTTGGCCGCCGACTGCCGTTTTCCGGCATCCACGCGCGCCGTGAAGGTCGCCGCAGGATTCTCGGGCAACCGCTCGACGATATGGATAATCAGTCCGTTCTCTTTCTCCGTGGCCACCACTTCGATGCGGTCGTTGGCGCTCTCGATGACGCCCGTGTCGCCGATCTGACCGCCCGAGTTGCCATAGAAAGGCGTGCGGTCGAGCACCAGTTGGTAGGAGGTCTTGCCCTTGCTCGTTACCCGGCGGTAGCGGGCGATGCGTACTTCGTCGACAAGCGTGTCGTAACCCGTGAAAAGACTCTCACGCAGGGGGAAAAGCTCCACCCAGTCGTCCGTGTCGACGGCCGCCGCATTGCGCGAGCGTTCTTTCTGGGCTTGCAGTTCTTTGTCGAAAGCCTCCAGGTCGACTCCCACGCCTTGTTCGCGGGCTATGAGTTCCGTCAGGTCGATCGGGAATCCGAACGTGTCGTACAGCTCGAACGCCTCGGCTCCCGGAATCAGCTTCTTGCCTTCGTTCTTCGTGCGGGCGATCACTCCGTCCAGCAGCGTGATGCCCGTCGCCAGCGTCCGCAGGAACGAGGCTTCTTCTTCCTCGATGACTTTTTCGATCAGTCCCTGCTGGGCCTTCAGCTCGGGGAACTGAC
>JAIDKM010000061.1 GCA_029051915.1 Alistipes sp.
CTGCGGATGCCCATGTTGTGGATGAAGTCGGCCACGGCGGCGGGCTCCTTGGCCTGCTTCATGATCCACGCCGAATAGTTGTTGCGGCTGAGCGCCAAACCCCACGACAGAGGATGCAACTCGCCGATCTGCTCGACCTTGCCGGCCTCCTTGGGCGACCAGGCCGTGCCGTTGGCCGTCTCGATCGTTACGGGCAGGTTCGGAACCGGCGTACAAGGCGAGAGACCCAGGTGGTCGATGGCGAACGTATAGACGAAAGGCTTGATCGTAGAGCCGATCTGCCGCTTGCCCTGCTTGGCCATGTCGTACTTGAAGTAACGGAAGTTGGGCCCGCCGACATAGGCCTTGACGAAGCCTGTACGAGGATCGAGCGCGAGGAAAGCGGCCCGCATGATGCGCTTGTGGTGGAGAATCGAATCGCGCGGAGACATCAACGTATCGCGCTCGCCCTTGAAGGTGAAGACCTTCATCGAACATGGCCGGTCGAACGAAGCCACGATCTCCTTCTCGCTGAAGCCGGCGTGCTTCATCTCGCGGTAACGATCCGAATAACGGACGGCATGGCGCATGATCCGCTCGCGCTCGGCGCGAGTGGCATCGTTGAAGAGGGTCTTCGTCCGCTGGTACTGAGCGTCCATCTGCGGCTGGATGACGGTCTCCAACTGCTTCTGCACGGCCTGCTCGGCATAGCGCTGCATGGTGGAGTTGATCGTCGTATAGATCTTCAGACCGTCGCGGTAGATGTTGTAAGGCGTGCCGTCGGCCTTGCGGTTCTTGTGGCACCAACCGTAGAGCGGATTCTCTTCGTACTCCCGGACGGCCTGCTCGTAATCCCACTCGTTGTAGAACTGGTTGCGGCGCGGCCGCTCGGCATTCATCACCAATCGCAACATTTCGCGGAAGTAGGTAGCCGTACCCTCGTTATGCGAAACGGGCTTGTAATTGAGGATGATGGGCAACGCGGCGATCGAATCGTACTCCTTGCGGCTCAACGCCCCGGCGGCCCGCATGCGCGAGAGCACCAGGTTGCGTCGGGCGAGCGCCCGCTCGGGATTCCGCACGGGCGAATAGAACGTGGGGGCATTGACCACGCCGACCAACAAAGCCGCCTCCTGGATGTTGAGCTCGTGCGGCTCCTTGTTGAAGAAAGTATGGGCTGCGGACTTGATGCCGAAAGCATTCGACCCGTACTCCACGGTGTTGAGATACATGGCGGCGATCTCGTCCTTGGTATAGTTGTATTCGAGCTTCAGGGCTGTGATCCACTCCTTGAACTTCGACGAGACGAGTTTGGCCGTACGGACGATCTTGCCGCGATTGCGGACCGTGTCGCGCGGGAAGAGGTTTTTGGCCAACTGCTGCGTGATAGTCGAACCGCCGCCCTGCGAGATGTTGAACATACCCACGGTCTTCACGGCCACGCGAGCCAGCGACGGGATGTCGATGCCCGAATGGCTGCGGAAGCGGACGTCCTCGGTCGAGATGAGCGCCGCGACGATGGGAGGGACGGAGACGCCGTCCATCAAGACATGCTCCGCGGGATCCAGGGGAAAAAGATCGGCATACTGCACGTAGGAACGATTCTGCACGAAGAACGAACCGATGACCTTGCCGTCCTCCGAATAGATCTCCGTAGCGAGGTTGCTGCGCGGATTCTCCAGCTCCTCGAACGAAGGCATGCGTCCGAAGACGCCGCAAGCGGTGAGAATCAACAAGACGAAGACCAAAACGAACGGAGCGAACGCCGCCACCCAGATCCATTTTATGATTTTCGGGTCGATGACCTTTTTTTTACGCTGTGCCATATGGAGTAATTTGGTGCGAAGATACAAATTATGGAATGAAGAATTGAAAAAGAAGAATTAAAAATGCGATACCCGACCGAAAGCAGCCGCTCCTCAGAACGGCAACCCCACCGAAGCGCCGACCCAGACGCCGCCGCTGGAAGGATGATAACACGACAGCTTGATGCTCGACGTAGCCGACGCGGGCTGGCGGAAGATGTTGACGTCGAAGACCAGATCGCCGCCCACGGCCCAGATCCTGCGCAGAATCATGGCGGCGGGGGGGGGGGGGGGGGGGGGGGGGGGGGGG
>JAIDKM010000062.1 GCA_029051915.1 Alistipes sp.
TTCCCAGTTCCGAGCAGTAGGTCAGGTCGTAGGCGATCGGGGTCTGGCAGCGGATTTCGTATCCCAGTTCCACCGGACGGCTCTTGACTTTGAGTCCCAGTTCTTTCACTCGTTTTTCGATCATCTCGTTGAAGATGTGGGCTTTCGATACTTTGCCCAGCTCCGGATGTCCGTGTTCGTCATAGGTGAAGTGAATGCCGCTCTTGCGGATTTCTTCGTCGCTCAGCGCATGGAATACGCCTTCCGAGATCACGGCGGCTCCGTAGTCCATGCCCATGATCTTGCGCTTGATGATCGACGAGATCACCATGTTCACGATCTTCTCTACCGTGATCTCCGTTTTGTCGAACATCTCCGGGATGACGATCATAGGGTAGTGGCAGGCTTCGCCGATTCCGAACGCCAGGTGGCCGGCGCTGCGGCCCATCGCCGCCAGTACGAACCAGTTGCCGCTCGTGCGGGCGTCTACGTAGACCGCCCGGGCGATCACCGCACCCTTGTCTTTGGCCGATTCGTAGCCGAACGTCGGCGTGCCTTTGGGCAGCGGGAGGTCGTTGTCGATGGTCTTCGGAACATGGATGTTGGCAATGGGGTATTTCTTGCTCTCCAGGAATTTGGCGATGCGGTTGGCCGTCGAGGCCGTGTCGTCGCCGCCCACGGTTACCAGCAGCTTGATGTTGTTGTCGGTGAAGAACTTCAGGTTGAAGTTGTTTTCGAAATCCGAATCTTTGGGTTTGAAGCGGCTCATCTGGAGGAACGATCCGCCTTGGTTGAAGATGCTGTCGGCCATGCGGTAGTCGATGTCCACCGTGCGGGGATCGGGGATGAAGAGTCCCGTGTATCCTTCATGAAGACCGATTACACGGTATCCGTGGTGGAGGAACGTCTTGGCACCGCTGCCTACTACCGTGTTCATGCCGGGGGCCGGGCCGCCGCCCGTCAGAATAGCAATAGCTTCTTTCATGGTTTTATGTTTTTTTTGAGGTTGTCTGTTTCCGGAGGTCAAAAATAGCTCTTTTTTTTCATTCCGGCAAGAAAACGGGGAGGTCTTCTCTTTCAGAAACCTCCCCGACGGAAATGCGGTAATTATCGTTTACTCAACTACCGTTACGTTTACGGCCTGCTCGCCTTTCGCACCGTTGCCGACTTCGAATTCGACGTGCTGACCTTCGTTGAGCGACTTGAAACCATCCGTTAAGATGCCCGAGAAGTGAACGAAAATCTC
>JAIDKM010000063.1 GCA_029051915.1 Alistipes sp.
GCTTCTGCCCGCGGCCCGCAGGTTTGTCGGGCGTCGTTACGACGGCCGCTACGTTGTAGCCGCCCTCGACCAGCGCCCGCAGCGACGGTACGGCGAACTCGGGCGTGCCCATGAAGACGATGCGCAGTTCCTTGGCGTTCATGTTTTTCTCCTCCCCTATTTCTTTTTCAGTCCCAGCGTGTGTTGCATGCGTTCTTGCTTGGTCTCCAGGTAGTGTTCGTTGTAGGGGTTGGGCGCAATGACGATCGGCACGATCTCGTCGATGCGTAGTCCGTAGCCCTCCAGCCCGGCACGCTTGAGCGGATTGTTGGTCATCAGACGCATGCGGCGGATGCCCAGCTCGCGGATGATGCTCGCTCCCACGCCGTAGTCGCGTTCGTCGGCTTTGAAGCCCAGACGCAGGTTGGCGTCTACGGTGTCGAGTCCTTCGTCCTGGAGTTTGTAGGCGTGGATCTTGTTGCACAGTCCGATGCCGCGGCCCTCCTGGTTCAGGTAGACGATGGCACCCTTGCCCTCCTTGTCGATCATCTGCATGGCTTGGTGGAGCTGGTCGCCGCAGTCGCAGCGGTAGGAGCCGAAGATGTCGCCCGTGGCGCACGACGAGTGAACGCGGATCAGCACCGGTTCGTCTTCCGTCCATTCGCCTTTGGTCAGGGCCACGTGCTCCACGCCGTTGGATTTCTGCCGGAACGGCGTGATCCGGAAGTCGCCCCACGCCGTGGGCAGGGGCACGGTTACACCTTTCTCGATGAGCGACTCCTCGCGCAGGCGGTAGGCGATCAGCGAGGCGATCGATATGATCTTCAGGTCGAATTTCCGGGCTATTTCGCGCAGTTGCGGCATGCGGGCCATCGAGCCGTCTTCGTTCATGATCTCGATGAGCGCACCGGCGGGCTGGAGCCCGGCCAGCCGGGCCAGGTCGACTGCCGCTTCGGTATGTCCCGGGCGGCGCAGCACCCCTTTCTCGCGGGCGCGCAGCGGGTTGATATGGCCCGGGCGGCCCAGATCGGCGGGCCGGGTCGCCGGATCGGCCAGTGCGCGGATCGTCGCGGCCCGGTCGTGGATCGAGACGCCCGTGGTGCAGTCGTGGCCCAGCAGGTCGACCGTTACGGTGAAAGGCGTGCCCAGGAGCGAGGTGTTGTTCTCCTCCATCATGTTCAGCTCGAGTTCCGCGCAGCGCTCTTCGCTTAAGGGGGCGCACAGCACGCCCCGGCCTTCCCGGAGCATGAAGTTGACGATCTCGGGGGTGATCTTCTCGGCCGCGACGATGAAGTCGCCTTCGTTTTCGCGGTCTTCGTCGTCGACGACGATCACCACCTTGCCGGCGCGGAAATCCTCGATGACTTCCTCTACGCTATCGAGCGGGGTCTGGTTTGCCATGTCTGATAGATTTTATTGCGTTTTTCGCTCTCCGGAGCAGGGGCTCGACGCGTTCGCGCAGGGCCTTGAATTTGCCGGCGTACCAGTCGGTATCCAGCAGGGCCGAGTCGTTGGTCGCCTTGTAGGTGAGGTAGACGGCGATGGGCGTCAGGATGAACGACGAGATCCACATGCCGTAGACCGCTTCCCAGCTCCCCTCCTTGACCTGTTTTTCGCCCGAGAGCGAGATGATGTAATAGATGACGAAGAAGATGACCGACACCACGACGGGCAGGCCCAGGCCGCCCTTGCGGATGATGGCGCCCAGCGGCGCGCCGATCAGGAAGAAGATGATGATCGAAACCGGCAGCGACACTTTCTTGTGCCACTCGACTTTCGAACGGTAGAGCTGGTTGAGCGCTTCTTTGGCCGTCGTCTCGTCGAACGAGAACATGTTGCGCGAGTTCTTGGCGGCCGAGCGGGCCTGGCTCCAGATGCGTTCCTTTTCGCGCAGCGGCAGCCGGGCGATGGAGTCCGCGGCCAGCATGTTGCGGAAGCCGTGTTTGTCGGCCCGCAGGCTGTCGGGCAGCGGCAGGACGTTGTTGTCGCGGACGAATATCTGTTCCTTGAGCAGGGGTTCGTAGGAGTTGGTCGTCGCCGAGTTGACTTTCAGCTCGAGCGAGTCGATGTCGTTTTGCAGCTGGCCGATGTTCTTGGTCTGGCTGTTGGAGATGTTGTTGTCGTCGCTGCGCTCCATCGCGAAGCCCTCCATCGGGATCTCCTGCTTCTGGAGGTCGAACGTGTAGTGGCGCAGGGCGCTCTTGGTGTACCACTGGCTGTTGCGGGTCTGCTCGTAGGTCTCGCCGTTGTAGAGCGTAACGAGCAGCGAGCGTTTGTCGTCCGAGAGGCGGATGTAGCCCGAGTCGGCGACGATGGTGTTCATGTTGCCGCGGTTGACGGGGCGGTTGTCGTAGATCAGCACGTCGTAGAGCTGGTGCGTCTTCGGATCCTGATGGCCCACGCGGATCGACATGTCGTCGAGTCCGTTGAAGAAAAGTCCGTCCTGGAATTCGAGCGTCTGCCGCTGCTGGCGGATGTCGTAGATGATGCTGTACATCTTCTTGTTGGCGTAGGGCACCAGGTTGTTGCCGATGAAGAAGCTGCCCACGGCGATGCAGCTCACCAGGATAAGCAGCGGCTGGGTGATCCTCACCAGCGAGAGCCCCGCCGACTTCATGGCCAGCAATTCGTAGTTCTCGCCCAGGTTGCCCATCGTCATGATCGCCGCCAGCAGCACGGCCAGCGGCAGGCCCAGCGGCAGCATGTTGGCCATCGCATAGGTCATCAGTTCGATGATGATGCCGGCGCTCAGTCCCTTGCCGACCAGCTCGTCGATGTAGCGCCATACGAAGTTCATCATCAGCACGAACATGACGATGAAGAACGTCAGTACCATCGGGCCGAGGTAGGACTTGAGTATGAGTTTGTGGATGGTTTTCATGCGGCCGGAAGGGTTTTTCTGCGACGCAAAGTTAACAGTTTTACCAAAACGAGCGTCAGCGTGAGCGTAAATATTATGGCCGCGCCGGGCGGAACTTCGAAATGGTAGCTGGCGACCAGTCCTGCGACGTTGCCCGCGACGGCGACGAGCGGCGCGCCGAGCGTCAGCGTGCGGTAGGAACGCGAAAGCGTGTTGACGATCGCCACGGGCAGCGTGAGCAGCGAGATCAGCAGCACGATGCCCATGATGCGGATCGAGAGTACGATCGTTACGGCGACCGCCGCCGCCAGCAGGTAGGAGATCCGCTGCGTCGGGATGCCGCAGCTGCGGGCGAACTCGCGGTCGAAGGCCACGAACATGATCGGCCGGAGCCACAGGGCCGTGCCGACAAGCAGCAGCAGCGTGAGCAGAGCCAGCCCTGCGACGTCGCCGCGCGTAACGGTGATGATGCTGCCGAAGAGGTAGGCCGACAGATCGCCCGACGTATACCCCGGGCGCAGGCTCATGAACAGGGCTCCGACGGCCATGCCTACCGACCAGATGATGCCGATGGCCGAATCCTCGCGGATGCGGCCGCGGCTGCCGGCCCACTCGATTCCCAGGGCCGAGAGCACGGCGAAGAGCATGGCGCCGACGATGGGATCGGCACCCGCGTAGAAGGCGATGCCCAATCCGCCGAACGAGGCGTGGGTGATGCCTCCGGCCAGAAAGACCATTCTCCGGCAGACGACGTAGGTGCCTACGATCCCGCAGGTTATGCCCGACAGGATGCAGGCGGCCAGCGCGTTGGACAGGTAGCCGTATTGTATCAGATCGTCGATGAATCCCATGTTCCTCTGGAAGAATGCGCGCAAATTTACGCTTTTTTCTCTGAAAAGCCGCTCTTTTTCGGCCGCTTTTCGTAATTTCGCGGTGGAAAAAACTACCCCGTCATGCAATCTCGCAGAGTCAATTTTCATACCCTGGGCTGCAAACTCAACTTCTCGGAGTCCTCGACGCTGGCCAGGGAGTTCGAGCGCGTCGGTTTCGAGCGCGTGGCGCCAGACG
>JAIDKM010000064.1 GCA_029051915.1 Alistipes sp.
TTCTCGCCCCGGCCGTAGACGGGCAAGGGACGCCGCTGCCGGATGTTGTTGATGAAGAGCGGAATCAGCTTTTTTTTTTATTTTGTTTGGGCGTAGTTGTTGTTATAGTTGGTTATGATCGTCGGCAGGCCGTAGGTGTCGAGGTAGGCCCGGACGAAGTGGTCGGAGGAGGCTTTCGAGGCACTG
This sequence comes from Alistipes sp., assembly GCA_029051915.1. GTDB lineage: Bacteria > Bacteroidota > Bacteroidia > Bacteroidales > Rikenellaceae > Alistipes. Next base: position 187 of record JAIDKM010000064.1, read on the forward strand.
TAGGGGCTGTGGGGTGCGTAGGGCGTCGTCTCGGTGAAGCAACCGTCGCCGGGTGCCAGTGCGCCGTAAACTTCGTCGGTGGAGATGTGATAGAAGCGTTTGCCCTCGAACTTCTCGGGCCGCGCCTCCCACTCCGCACGCGCTGCCTGCAACAACGAGAGCGTACCCAGTACGTTGGTGCGGGCGAAGACGAACGGATCGCGGATCGACCGGTCGACATGGCTCTCGGCCGCCAGGTGGATCACCCCGTCGATGGCATATTTCCGGAAAACGGCCGTTACGGCGTCGAAATCGCAGATGTCGACCCGCTCGAAAACATAGTTGGAGCAATGCTCCACGTCGCGCAGATTCTCCGGATTGCCGGCATAGGTCAGGCAATCCATGTTGACGATCCGGTAATCGGGGTATTTCTTGACGAAAAGGCGTACTACATGGCTTCCGATGAAACCGGAGCCGCCCGTTACGAGCAGGTTGCGTGTCATGGTTCGTTTCGGTTTTTCAGACGTTGCAGGCAGTAGAGCATCGACTCCCGCCAGTGGGGTATTTCGAGGCCGAACGTGCGGCGGATTTTCGATTTGTCGAGCACGCCATAGGCCGGACGTGCGGCTTTCGTGGGGTACTCCTCCGTGCGGCAGGGGCGGATGCGGCAGGCGCTGTTTTCGGCTGCTGAGGCGATCTCCACGGCGAAGTCGTACCACGAACAGGCCCCCTCGTCGGAGAAGTGGTAGGTACCCTCGTTGCCGGCGTAGAGCCCGCCATCGACGATCGAGAAGATCGCCAGAGCCAGGTCGCCGGCATAGGTGGGCGTGCCGATCTGGTCGCAGACGACGTCGAGCGATTCGCGCTCGGCCGTCAGCCGCAACATCGTTCGCAGGAAATTCCGGCCTGTTTCGGAGTAGAGCCAGCCGGTGCGGACGATCAGGTGGCGGCAACCCGACCGGCGGACGGCTTCTTCACCCGCTGCTTTGGTGCGGCCGTAGGCGTTCTGCGGATCGGTCGGGGCATCCTCGCGGTAGGGGATGCAACTCCGGCCGTTGAAAACGTAGTCGGTCGAGATGTGGATGAGCAAGGCGCCGTGCCGCCTGGCAGCGGCCGCCAGAAAAGCGACTGCCTGACAATTCAGCTTTTCGGCTGCGGCTTCCTCCTCCTCGGCCCGCTCCACGTCGGTATAGGCCGCGCAGTTGATGATTACGTCGGGTTTCAGCGAAGCGACGGCCGTCTCGACGGCCGCTTCGTCGGTGATGTCCAGCTGGGCCGAGTCGGTCGGCATGTAGTTGTTGGGCGAGACGGCCGCCAAATGGCACAGCGCCTGTCCCAGCTGTCCGCCGGCACCCGTTATCAGAACGTTAAGCATAGTAATCCGTGTTGTAGTCGAACAGTTCGCCCGCGTCTGCCAACCGGGGGCTCCGGGCGTCTTTCTCCGACAGGATGATTTCGTCGGGCGTCAGCCGCCAGTCGATCGCCAGCGCGGGGTCGTTCGAGGCGATCGCACCCTCGGCCTGAGGAGCGTAGCGTGCGTCGCATTTGTAC
>JAIDKM010000065.1 GCA_029051915.1 Alistipes sp.
ATCACGCCTACGAACAGCAGCACCGTGGAGATCGGTTTGCGAACCGCGCTTTCGTAGATTTTCATGGCTCGGCGGCTTTACTCCTGTTTGATGGATACTTTGGCACCGTCGTAGAGCCGCGAGAAGGCCGTAACGGCCACCTGCTCGCCCGGCCGCACGCCGGAGAGGACGTCGATGCGGTCGCCGACCTGACGGCCGGGCTTCACGCTGCGACGCACGGCGACGGAATCGCCCTCGATGACGTAGAGGTAACGTTCGGCCGAACCTACCTGCTTCTGAATGGCCACGTCGGGCACCATGACGCCCTGCTTCTCGCCCAGGTCGAAGATCGTGCGGGCGAACATGCCGGGGCGCAGCGTCCGGTCGGCATTGGGCACGCGCACCTCGACCTTGAAGGTACGGGTGGCGGGATCGAGCGCGGGATAGATCAGCGAGACGCTGCCCGCAAAGGTTTTGTCGGGGAAGATGTCGACCTTCAGATCGACGGGCATGCCGACGCGCACGTCGGGGAAATACTGCTCCGAGATATTGACGATGACCTTCAGCGGATCGATCTGCATGACATGCAGAATGGGCTGGGCGGCGAAGAGATCGCCCGACTCGTAGTTGCGGGCCGTAACGACGCCCGAGATCGGCGAACGAACCTCGATGTTCTTCTTCAGGTTGGCGACGGCCTCCCGCTGCACGTCGAGCTGCGCCTTCGCCTGCTGGATCTGCTGGGCCGAGATGCCGCCGGCCTCGTAGACGGGCAGCAGGCGGTTGTAGTCGTCCTCGACGGTTTTGAGCTGCACGCGGGCCTGGGTATACTGCGTGGGATCGAGCGTTACCAGCAGCTGCCCGGCCTGCACCCGGTCGCCCACGTCGACCAGAATGCGGTCAATATGCACGCCGGAGGCTGCGGGCGTGATGTCGTTCTCCTTGTAAGGTTCGATCTCGGAGGTGAACTCCTCGGTCAGGCGCACCGTGGCGGTTTCGGCCGCAACGCTCTTGGTGAGCACGCCCTGGTCGACCGCTACGGCCGTGGATTTGCGGCCCGTGCACCCGACGAAAACGCCGGAGAAAGCCAGCAGAATGAACGCGAATCTTTTCATCTTATTCTTGATTTTGATTTTTCACTCTTGGTTGTCCTATCGTTCCTTGCCCACGATCCGGTCGTATTCGGCCCGGGCGGAGAGGTAGTCGTAGATCGCCTGCGAGAAGTTGAGCTGCGCCTGCGTCTGCGAGAGCTGGGCGCTGTTCAGCTCGAGGATCGTTCCGGCGCCCGCCCGATAACGGGTGTCGGAGATCGAATAGGCCTTGCGGGCCTGCTCGACGGTACGTTCCTGCGCGAACATCTTCTCGCGGGCCGTGAGCAGGTCGTTCAGCGCCGACTGCACCTGCACGCTGATCTGCTGCTCGGCATAGGTGCGCTGCAGGGAGATCTGCGAAATCTGGTTTTTGATCTCGCGCGACTTGTTCATCTTGGTCAGACCCGCGAAGATGGGCACCGACAACTGCACGCCCACCGTAATGGGATGAGTCCAGAAGAATTTCGAAACATCGTCGCCGCCGATCCCCATGAAAGGCTCCATGTCGTTGCCCGTATAGGTTACCGAGCCGAAAGCCCCGAGCGTCGGCAGGCGCCCGGCGTTGGAAAGCTTCAGCTGCCGGACGAGCAGTTCTTTCTGCAGATCGAGCGTCCGCAGGTCGGAGTTCTCCGAAATATCGGTCGTGAGGCCGTCGGTCCCGGCCAGCACCTCGTCGCGCAGGGCGTCGAGCCGGCCCTCGACCTCGATGTCGACCTCCTCGGGAATCGACAAGTACATCTTGAGCAGCAGCCGGGCCAGCCGGATCGAGGTTTGGGTCTGGATGATCGTAGGCTGCAGGTTGCTCAGCTGCACCTGCGCTGTCAGCAGATCGTATTCCGACGCCAGGCCATGGCGATACTGGAGCTCGGTATCATCGACCGTCCGCTGCACGGTGGCCTGCGATTCGAGCAGCACGACGAGCGACTGCTCGGCCAGCAGGATGTTGTAGAAAGCCTTCTTCACCTCGGCGACCAGCGTGATGCGCGACGAACGGGCCGCCTCGACGGCCGCGGCCATCTGCGTATCGTTGAGCTTCATCGTGCGGTAGACCTGCGGTGCGAAGAGCGGCAGCGAAAGGTCGCCCTGCAAGGCGAACGTGTTGTCGGCGCCGAACGAGATGCCGCCCCGCATCTCCGATTTGACGATCGAGCGCTGGTAGCTGCCCGAAGCGGAGAGCTGCGGCAGGAGGTTGCCCCACGACTGACGCTTGACGTAGTCGTAACGCTGCACCTCCAGTTCGGCCACCCGGATGGTCGGGTTCTCGCTGAGCGCGAGGTCGATCGCCTCGGCGAGCGTCAGCCGCATCTGGGCCGAAGCGGCGGAAAAGAGCGCCGGCACAAGGCAGAGAGTCAAAAATAGTTTTTTCATCTTATTCATTTGTTCGTCTGTTCGTTCGTTTCGGAAGATCGGCCGGATAGCGCTTCAGGAAATCGTCGATGATTCTCAGACCCTCGGCCGTGGAGATTCCGCGGAAAAAAGTGCTGACGATCTGGATGAAGGCGCTGCGCTCGGAGATCCCCTCGGGCAGAAGCATGTCCTTGCGCGTGGTGATGGCCGACGCGGTATAATAAAGCACCGTGATCGCCAGATCAAGGTCGATGTGGCCGATAAAAAGTCCGTCGGCGACGCCCTGTTCGAGCATCTGCCGCAAATCCTGCCGGTTCTTCTCGGAGCCCTCGCCCATCAGCTTCGCATAGACCGACGGATAGAACTTCCGGAGGTTTTCCATGATCCGGGTCGTGGTCTCGGACTGCTCCATCACATCGGACAAAACCATGAACATCCGCACCAGTACATTGGGAGCGTTGCTGCCCAGGGAGTTCCAGCGCAGACGGTTCTGCTCGAAATAACAGAGCATGGCAAGGTAGAGCAGGTTCTCCTTGTCGTCGAACAGCTCGTAGAGCGTCCGCTTCGAAATCCCCAGCTGCTGCGCGATGTCGTCCATGCGTACCGACTTGATGCCCTGCGTAACGAACATGCGCATCGTCTGTTCTATGATTCGTTCTTTCTGAGTCATGGTTCTTTCTGCCCCGCCGGATCTTTTCCGCCCGGCCGAGCCGACGACAAAGATATGTACGAAAAACTGATGAAACAAGAAAAGTTTTCTGTTTTTCGCCGTTTTCTACAGCTATGCGGAAATTTAAAACAATGCGGAACATGCTGTCCCCGATTATGCAGACGTCCCGGCCCGAAAAATATTTTACGGCACCGCCGATTCGCGAAGACAAAAAAAAGTCCGGGTGCCTCGAAAGGGCACCCGGACAAGGAAAAGACGACAACCGCTATTCGGTTACGCGTTCAAGCCACTTGACCATGGCCAGCATCACGACCATCGAAATGCCGCACACCACGACGAAGACGCCCCACGTAGCCGAAATCGAGATGTTCTTGTAAAGAATCGGCCCCAGGAAGAGCAATCCGTTGCCCAGCGCCGTCGCACCCAGCCAGCAGCCCTGCATCAGGCCCTGCAACTTCTGCGGCGCGACCTTCGATACGAACGAAAGACCCAGCGGCGAGATGAAGAGCTCAGCGACGGTCAGAATCAGATAGGTGGCGACCAGCAGCCACGGCGTTACACGCTCGGCGGCGCTCAGTCCGCCCATCGCCTCGACCTCGGCACGGCCGGGCAGGCCCAGCGAACCGAAGACCATCAAGACGTAAGCCGCGGCGGCGATTCCCATGCCGATGGCGATCTTCATCGGCGTGGAAGGCTCCTTGCCGCGGTTGCGCAGCCAGGCGAACACGGCGATGACGATCGGAGTGAGCGCGACCACACAGATGGGATTGGCTGACTGGAAGATCTCGGCCGAGATGGGCATGCCGAAGATTTCGAGCCGCGTGTAGTCCTGCGCGAAGAGCGTCAAGGTCAGACCGTTCTGGTGGAACGAGAACCAGAAGAAGATCACCACGGCGAAAACGGCGAACAACGCGTACAAGCGCTGCTTGATCTCGCGGGCATCCTGCCGGATCTCCTCCTTCGATACCGATTTCTCGGCGGCGGCATCCTTCGGGTCGGGCAAGTTCTTCTTGCTGACCACGAAGACGACCAGCGAAAACAACATGGCCACGATTGCCACGCCGAACGCATAGTGGAAGCCCGTGTTGAAAGCCGTGAGATATTCGCGGGCGAAGACCCCGAGGTCGGCCGGAGCGCCGCCGACGCTCACCTGCGCCGCCAGTTCGGCGAAACGGCCGTCGATCACCTCCTCGGACATGGTGCCGTTGATGAAGCTGTGGCAAAGGGCCGAGAGGTCGGAGTTGTAGAGGAATCCCTGCGTGCGGAGCCACCAGTTGCGCACGCCGACGGCGGCGAACGGTGCGACCATCGCGCCGACGTTGATGAACATGTAGAAGATCTGGAAACCCGTGTCGCGCAGCTTGGCGTAGCGTTCGTCATCGTAGAGCTGTCCCACGAGCGCCTGCAGGTTGCCCTTGAACAGGCCGTTGCCGAACGCGATCACCATCAGGGCGCCGATGACCAGGAACTTCGACTCGATCCGAGGCATCATCAGCACGACGTATCCCAGCGTCATGACCAGAATACCGGCGATGATCGTACCCTTGTAATTGCGCAGCCGGTCGGCGATCAGACCGCCGACGAGCGCCAGGATGTAGATCGAGGTGTAGAAAAACGAATAGATTTTACCGGCCGACTCGCCGTCGATGCCGAACTTCGACATCAGGAACAGCGTCAGAATGGCCATCATGGTGTAAAAGCCGAAGCGCTCGCCCGTATTGGCGAGCGCCGCCGCGATCAGACCTTTGGGTTGTTCTTTGAACATAAACGAAGAATTAAGGGTTAACGACCCCGAAGATACGAAAAAATCCGCAAATCCTACGGAAAGCGGCAAAAAAGCCGGCCGACGGCGCACGGTTCACGACCTCCGGCCATAGATGAAGCGGGCCAGTCCGTAGATATAGCGGCGGAATCCCGGCCGGTAGGCCAGCAGACGCCGGAACCACCCCAGACGGCGGCCGACGACACGAACCACGGCACCTACGTAGAACATGGCGAACAACGTACCGCCGCCGATGATGTACCACTGCCAGGCGCCGAAAAAGGCATAGCAAGCCAGCACGCCCAGCGCCACGAGCAGGCTGTCGACGACGATCTTCACCTTCGCGAACTCGAGGCCCGTAACCTGGCTGACGGCCACCGGGAAACCCTCGCCGGGCATGGTTACGCTGCCGCAGCACACTTCGAGCGCGATGCCGACCCCGAGAATCGTGCAGCCCGCCATCTGCGTCGCCGCCTGCTGCCACAACCCCACGGGTGCAAGCCACGACGTAAGCTGCATGTTCACGTCGATGAGCATGCCGAAAACGAATCCGACGAGCAGCTGGAACAGCTGCACCCACTCGAAACGCCTCCGAAGCACCAGAATCTGGCCGAGCACCAGCACGAAGTTCATAATATAGGTATACTGACCGATGGTCAGCGCCGGAACCAGGCCTTGCCTGCCCGCGGTTTCGAAGACGTAGGGCAAGACGCTGATGACGCTCGATCCCAGCATCGAACGCAGGCAGACGGCCACGCCGACGGTCATGACGAACAAAGAAAAAAGCAGCAACAGATGCTGCCAGCAAAACGAAACGATCTTCTCTTTCATACTTACTGTCATTCGGGACTCCCCTCCCGGGAGGGCGCAAAGGTACAAAAAACTGCGCATTCCGGAAAATCCGCGCCGACGGCAGAAGCGCCGAAGTCGTTCCGCCGCAACTTTATTCTTCGCGAGCGGATGCTTTTCGCCGAATTTTTGCTATCTTTGGTTTCACCGACCCGGCGCGAAGGCCCGGCCGGCGATCTCCATAAACGCCCGATTCGCTATGAAACCAACCGCAAACCGCCTTCCGATCGTCGAACGCGACGAATGGCTGCAACCCGTAGAAACCGAGATGAACCTCCGCTGGGAACGCTACCGGCAGAAGATCGACGACATCCGGCGTTCGTCGGGTTCGATCGCCGACTATGCCAACGGCTACCGCTACTACGGCTGGCAGTGGGACGAGGCGCTCGACGGCTGGTGGCTGCGCGAATGGCTGCCGGGAGCGCACGACGTCTACGTCTTCGGCGACTTCAACAACTGGCAGCGCACCGAGATCCGCATGCACAAGGATGCGGCAGGCGTGTGGAGCGCCTTTTTTCCTGCGGCGATGTACCGCGACCGACTCACGCACGGCTCGCTCTACAAACTCCACGTCCACGGCTCGAACGGATGGATGGATCGCATTCCGGCCTATGCGCGGCGCGTGGTGCAGGACGACCGCACGAAGAACTACACGGCGCAGTTCTGGGCCCCGGCCGAGCCGTTCGACTGGCAGGGCGACGCGTTCGACGCCTCGAAAAACGGCGATCTGCTGATCTACGAAGCCCACGTGGGCATGGCGCAGGAGAGCGAGGGCGTGGGCACCTACCGCGAATTCACGGAGAAGATCCTACCTATAATAAAAAAAGACGGCTACAATGCCGTGCAGCTGATGGCTATCGCCGAGCACCCCTACTACGGGTCGTTCGGCTACCACGTGTCGAGCTTCTTCGCCCCCTCGTCGCGCTTCGGCACGCCCGAAGAGCTCAAGGAGCTGATCCGCCGGGCCCACGAACTGGGCCTGGCCGTCATCATGGACTTGGTGCACGCCCACTACGTCAAGAACCTCAACGAGGGCATCAACCAGCTCGACGGCACCGACAGCCTCTATTCCCTTCCGGGCGACGCGGGCTACCAACCCTACTGGGACTCGAAACTCTTCGACTACGGCAAACCCGAGGTGCAGCACTTCCTGCTCTCGAACGTCAAATACTGGCTCGACGAATTCCACTTCGACGGCTACCGCTTCGACGGCGTAACCTCGATGCTCTACCACCACCACGGCTACGTCGATTTCGACTGCCGCGAACGTTACTTCGACGCCGGCGTGAACACCGACGCCATCGCCTACCTCACCCTCGCCAATACGCTCGTCCACGAATTCCGCCCCGCGGCTCTGACGATCGCCGAAGACGTAAGCGGCATGCCGGGCATGTGCATCCCGACGGCCGACGGCGGCATCGGCTTCGACTACCGCCTGGGCATGGCCATCCCCGACTTTTGGATCAAATACCTGAAGGAGGTGCCCGACGAGGAGTGGAACATCTGGGAGATGTGGTCGGTCATGACCGACCGCCTGCCCGAAGTGAAGACCGTGGCCTACGCCGAGTCGCACGACCAGGCTCTGGTGGGCGACAAGACGCTGGCGTTCCGCCTGATGGACAAGGAGATGTACTTCCACATGGATCGGGCGTCGGAGAACCTCGTGATCGACCGCGGCATGGCCCTCCACAAGATGATCCGCCTGATGACGATCTCGACGGGCGGCCAGGCCTACCTCAACTTCATGGGCAACGAGTTCGGCCACCCCGAGTGGATCGATTTCCCGCGCGAGGGCAACGGCTGGAGCTACGCCCATGCGCGGCGCCAATGGTCGCTCGCCGACAACGGATTCCTGCGCTACTCGTGGCTGGGCGACTTCGACCGGGCGATGATCGACCTGGTGAAGAAATACAAGGTATTGTCGGACGGCTATGCGTGGAACCTCCTGATGGACGAGCAGAACAAGACGATGGTCTTTTCGCACGGACGGCTGCTCTTCGTCTTCAATTGGCACCCCTCGGCGTCGATTCCCGACTACGAACTGCCCGTGCAGGAGCCGGGCAAGTACGTCCCGGTGCTCTCGACCGACGAAAAGCGCTTCGGCGGCCAGGAGCGGCAGGCGATGGACGGCGAGCACTTCTCGTTCGACGTCGTCGGCGACGACGGCACACGCTATCCCCGCATCCGCATCTACAACACGGCCCGCACGGCGACAGTCTACTTGAGGGAGTGATGCCCTGACGGCAAGCCAAAACGGCCCGTTCTCAAAAAATCCGCCCACCAAGCAAAAACGACCGGCAGAATCCGGCCGACCGATCGGATGGAATCCGGCCGCCCCGTCAAAAAATCCGCCCTTCGAAAGAGGGGCGGATTTTTCTAATTCTTTTCCTTGATCCGCTGCACGACGGCCGCGACATCACGGTAGAGCTGAGGAAGATCGAGACCGGGAATCCGGCGGTTTTCGACGACGACGCGACCGTCGACGACGACCGTCTCGACATCGGCCGCCTTGCCGCAATAGACCAGATTGGAGACAACGTCGTGGATCGGCTGCAAATGGGGTTTCTGCAGGTCGATGACGATCAGGTCGGCCAACGCTCCCTCGCGCAGCACGCCCAGCTCGCCCTCGCGACCCATTGCGCGGGCTCCGTTGGCGGTCGCCAGCCGCAAAGCCTCGTAGGCCGGCAGCACCAGCGGATCGGCCGTCGCCGACTTCTGGAGGAACGCCGCCGTCCGCAGCTCCTCGAACATATCCAGGTCATTGTTGGAGCAGGTACCGTCGGTAGCGACGGTTACGAGCGCCCCCCGCTCGACCATCCGCGACACGGGAGCCACGCCGCTCGCGATCTTCATGTTGCTTTGAGGATTGTGCGAGACGGTTACGCCGCGTGCGGCCAAAATGTCGATATCCTTGTCGTCGACCCAGACGCAATGCGCGCCGGTCATCCGCTCGTCGAGCAGTCCCAGCGAATCGAGATGCCCGACGGGCGAGCAGCCGTAACGTTCGCGGACGATGCGCATCTCTTCCTGCGTCTCGGCGATATGGGTCATCATCGTCAGCCCCAGCTTGTCGGCCAGCGCCTTGCCGCGCCGCAGGTTCTCGGGCGACACCGTATAGGGCGAATGGGGCGCCACGGCGATCCGGATGCGGTCGCGGCCGGCGGCCGACGCTGCAGCCCGCTCGATCTGCGGAAGCACCTCCTCGATGTTCGTATCGAAATAATTGCATCCGAGCACGGCACGGATACCCAGCCGGTCGACCGTTTCGACGCACCGGTCTTCGTCGTAATACATGTCGACGAACGACGTAACGCCCCCGAGCAGCAGCTCGACGATGCCCAGCGTCATGCCCAGCACCACGTCGTCGGCCGTCTGCCGGGCCTCGAAAGGCCAGATGTAGTCGTTGAGCCACTCCATGAGCGGAATATCGTCGGCATAGCTGCGCTGCAAGGTCATGGCCGCATGGCAATGGGTGTCGATCAGCCCCGGCATCACCAACTTGCCCCGGCAGTCGAAAATACGGGCATCGGGATGGGCGGCACGGAATGCCGCTTCGGCGTCGGGATCGGCCGACACGAATGCGATCCGGTTGTCCGCGATACCTACGGAGCCGCAGAACGTGCGGGCTTCGTCGCCGCAGGCCGTCATCGGCAATACGGTCGCATGGGAAAAGAGAAGCGCTGACATAAACAAATTTTTTATTCGATGGAGTTTCCCTGCACGGTAATCACCTCGCGGCCCGTGATGGAGTTGGAGTAGATCTGCAGCACCTTGTTGAAGGTGCCCGGCTCGCTCTTGAGCGGTTCGTACGTAACGCGGATCACTCCCTCGCCGCCGGGTTCCACGGGGCGCTTGGGAAACGACGCCTTGAAACACGAGCAGGAAGTGAGCACACGCACGATGACCAGCGGGGCGGTGCCCTCGTTGCGGAAGACGAAGTCCTGCACCAGATCGCTGCCCTTGCGGGCCACATCGCCGAAGTCGTGCGTCGCCACGGGCAGCACCAGCCGGGCACCCTTCTGCGGCTCCGGCTGCCGGGCCGGGGACTCCTGCGCCCGGCCGGAAAAGAGACCTGCACCCACGAGGAGCCAGCAGGTCAGAATGAAGCGGAAAAGTTTCATAACTTACTTATTTCATGCGGAAAACATAGGTGATCGTACCTCCCTGCACGGCGGCACGGCTCTCGGTGAACCGAGCCTTGCGCGCGGCGGCGAGGGCGGCCTCCACCAGCTGCGGATCGCTCACGGTCGATCCTTTGGGTTCGAACGCGGCGCTCGTAACATCGCCCTTCGGCCCCACGGTAACCCGCACAACGATCTTGCCGCTTTGGTTGCCGGGGTAAGAGGGACGCGGCAGCGAGCCCACCAGGCCGCGGCCCTGGAGCCCCTTGTCGATCTGGTCGAGACCGTCGGGATTCAACCCGGGACCCGTCCCCGACGACTTCTCCTCGCCCTCGCGGGCATGGGTGTTTCCGGCGTTCGCAGGTTCGTCGGCGCCGCTCTTGTTCATGTTGAACAGCGCCCGGGGATTGGGCGTGCGGGTCGTCTCGTCGCGGCCCTCGGTCTGCGCCGTATGCTCCGCGGGAGCAGGTGCTTCGTGGATGCGCGGGCTGGGCGAACTCTTCGCGGGCTGCGGCGGCTCGGGAACAGGAGGATCGAAGAATTCGATTTCGATCTCCTCGCCCGGCTTAGCGGCGATACGGTCGAAATCGAACGAGACGAATGCGAACGACAGCCCCAGCAGCAACGCATAGGCCGCCGCCGCACATACCGCCCACCGCCGCGGGCCCCGTTCGTTCGGATCGTAGTAACGCATCTCGGTTTATTCGGGCTGGGTCGCAGCCTGCAACTTGTAGCCGTTGCGCTTGGCGACGTTCATCACCTTGACCACCTCGTCCCACACGACCGACTTGTCGGCGTGCAGCGACACGGTGGGTTCGTTCTGCCCTTCGAGCCGGGCCCGGAGCGCCCGTTCGACCCCTTCGAGCGATCCGACCTCCTGCAGCTCGACGTAGTAGTGGTAGGTGCCCTTGTCGTTGCGGATCGAGACCGTAGTCATGGCCTTGTCCTTGAGCTGGTTGGAGCTTTTGGGAAGCATCAGCTTCAGGGCATTGGGGTTGATGAGCGTGGTGGCGATCAGCAGAAAGAGCAACAACAGGAACATCAGGTCGGTCATCGACGAGGCCGAGAACGACTTATCGACTTTGGAACCGCGTTTGATAGCCATGACTCTCTACATTTGAACGGGTTGGTTGAGAATATCCATGAAGGCGATCGAATTGGCCTCCATCTGGAACACGAGCTTCTCGATACGCGCCACCAGGTAATTGTAGCCGAAGTAGGCTGGAATACCGACCAAGAGACCCATCACCGTGGTAACCATCGCCACGTACATGCCGCTGGAGAGGAGCGCCAGGTCGACCGTACCGCCCGCCGCGGACATATCCATGAAGGTCTGCACCATGCCGAGCACCGTGCCGAGGAAGCCGATCATCGGCGCACCGCCGGCGATCGTGGCAAGGAACGGCAGGCCGTTTTCGAGGCGCGAAACCTCCAGATTGGCGACATTCTCGATGGCGGTCTGCACGTCGCCCATCGGCCGGCCGATGCGGCCGATGCCCTTCTCGATCATGCGGGCGATGGGCGTGTCGGTCTTCTTGCAGAGGTTCACCGCCACGCCTATCTTGCCGTCGGAGATGTAGTCGCGGATGCGGTTCATGAAATTCATGTCCAGCACCGAAGCCCGGCGGATGGCGATGAAACGCTCGACGAAGATGAAGATCGTTACGCCGCCCAGCGCCAGCAGCGGCCACATCAGCCAGCCGCCTTTGGTAAACAAAGTCCACAGTCCCATGCGGGTCTCTTCACTCATGGCCGCCTCGCCGGCAGCCTGCAAAAAAGTAATCATAAGTTCGTTGTTTTATTTAAGTTTTTTTTCGAATCATTCGTTCTCGGATGCCCCGGCTGCAGAGCGGATCGAATCCGCCTTCTCCTTTTCGGCCCGGCGGGCGGCACGGCGCGCCTGCCGTTTCTTGTTGGTAAAACGTTCCCGTACCCGCTGGCGGAAATCGCGGAAGTTGTTGAAATCCTCCTTATAGTAAACGCCGATGCCGGTCTCCTGCAGACCCTGGTTCTCGTCGAAACGGTCGATGGTCTGCGTGAAAGCCTTCAGCTTGAGCGTTCCGGCCCGGTCGATCAGGTAGGTAACGTAGGCTTCGCCCATGAAGTTCGACAGGGAGTTGTTGACAGCCTGCTTGTTGTCGATCAGGTAGTTGCCCTCGACCTCCACGAGCAGACGGTCGTCGATCAGGCTCTTCGAAAGACCGAAATCGACCTCCTCGCCCGTCAGCTCCGATTTCGGGCGGTAGCGGATCACCAGGTTGTAGTCGCTCGTCGAGAGCCAGTTGCTCAGCTGGTTGGAGAGGAACTCCAGACCCGTGGCGGCCGAAAGCGACTCGCCGATGTTGGAGCTCGACGCGGCGTTGTTCTCCGCCAGGAAGCTGTTGAACAACAGCAGATAGAGGAACTGCATGTTCACCGACTCGGGCGTAGCCAGCGCATTGGCCACGACGACCTGCGTTTCGGGATCCGACGCAGGCACATGCACCTCGAACGTTACGGAAGGGTTGGAGAGCCGGTCGCCCAGATGGATGACGCACTCCACGGGTACCGAACGGTCGGTGCCGCCCTTGTCGGAGGTGCCCTGCAGCAGAGGCTGCAGCGATGCCTTGACCTTGTATACGGCGTCGATGTCGAGCAGCGCGTCCATCGGTGCCCCCGTCCACTGGATCGTCGAACCGCTCTCGATGGTGAAACGCTTGTTGATGATGTTCTGCAACGACAGCTGGTAGCTTCCCTCGCGGATCGAGTAGTCGCCGTACATCTCGAAGACGTTGGAGCGGGGAGCGATCTGCAGGTTGAGCGAACCCTCGCCGCGGGCCTTCACCGTATTGCCCGACACGGCCAGCTCGACCTCGACGTTGGGCCGCACGTCGAGGGCCAGGGCGATGTTCATCCGGTTGTTTCCGGAAGTCTGCCGCTGACGCCGGCGTTCGAACGAGAGTTTTTTGCGCATCACCTTGTCGAGCGTATCGACAGGCGCCGGCTTCTCGAAGACCACGAAGTCGGCATAGGAGATATTCGACTTGCTGGAAAGCGGCATCGAGAACGAGGAGTTGCCCTCGGTCTGGGCGGCGATGTCCATGTCGACCTGCCCCTTGTCGCCCGATATGCGGGCCATGCCCGAGGCGTAGACACGCCCGTAGAAGAAGTCGTTTTCATCGGCCGTCGTGTTGAGCACCAGCATGTTGTCGGGAGCCACGCGCAGGTCGTAGGCGATGTTCGAAAGATGTTGCAGGTTCAGGTCGATGTCGAGCCGCCCGCGGTTGCCCTCCGGGTCGAAAAACGGCACGTTGGCGGCCCGGAAACGGTTGCCCTTGACATCCAGCACCGCGTCGGGCACCGAATAGGTTACCTG
>JAIDKM010000066.1 GCA_029051915.1 Alistipes sp.
GCCCACATTCGCCCAACGGCTCGGTGCCGGCCCTGCGAACGGAGGCATGCCGGCCGGTTTGCCGCCGCGGAGCGAACGGGCGCCTCGTGTCGAATACTCGGATTATGTTACGGATGTAGACCTCGACAAATATCTTTCCTACGTCGCCACGCAGCAGGCTCTGAAAACGCCGCCCGCATTCGATGCCTACGGTGTCCTGAGCGATGCCGCCACGCCTGAAAACAAGGTCTTCGGAGACGCGGCCGGCAATCCGGACAATTTCACCGATTTCAGTCTCCGCAAACATACCGGCGACGCGAATGCCGTACTATCGCCGGAACTCGGGCAAAGAGTCCTGCTGATGAATCCCATGAATTTCATCGGCACGGAGAAACGGAAAGGCACGGCCGAACATTGGTACATACGCCACGGTGCGAAAGACCGCGATACGTCGTTTCTTGTGCCGATCAATCTTGCCACGCGACTGTGCAATGCCGGTTACGATGTGAATTTCGCTCTGCCGTGGAATCGGCCCCATTCCGGCGATTACAATCTCGACGACCTGTTCCGCTGGATCGAGTCGGTGAAATAATGCAAAAAATCGGGCTATGACGGTGGGCCGAGAAGGCGAACATAACGAACGTCAGGAACTTGTCCTGCAGCAGATGCGTAATGCCAAGGACGTATAGCGGTTGATCCAAATGTGAGCGGCTATGACGCTCACATTCTTCGATACCTCTGAGAGATATTTCGACGTAACGCATAGGAAGTCGGCGTAGTCGCTTTTCTCGCCTCGGCATAGCTCGCTTTCGTCCGACTTTGCCCTCGGCTTATCGAAAACGTTGATATGCAAGATTGTTTGCGTCAATCTACAGCCGTATTCCCAATAAAAAAAGGCCCTTCGAAAAGGACCTCCTGAGCGGAAAACGGGATTGGGGCAGCGGTCGGATGCAAATCGAAGTTAATAAGCTGATTGTTTGTCGTATATGCGCATTTGTGTCGTATTCTGCAAATGGTCGTTTGGGCGGTTCGGAGCATCGAAACGCAGTAGTTCGGTTAACAAATCGTTAACGGCGATTCGGTTGCCGAAGAATCGGTCAGATGACTCGATTTGTTCTTGCAATGTGTTATTATTCACTGTTTTGCGTAGTTTTTTTTATGTTGATTCTGAACTCATAACCGGTTAACTTTGTAACCTGTAAAACTGTTATGAGAAGAAGTACATTCAAAATCCTGTTCTATGTGAACAAACAGCGCATGAAGGAGGGACGCATTCCCGTCTATGCCCGCCTTACGGTGAACGGCAAAAGCACGTTCGTCAACTGCCGCGTAACCCTGCCGCCCGCCTTGTGGGGTTCCAAAGCCAACAAAGCCGCGAGGCACAGACGGTCAACCGCAAGTTGGAGCATATCCGCACCCAAATCGAGCAGCATTACCAGCGTATCTCCGATCGCGACGCCTACGTTACGGCTGAGCGCGTAAAGCTGGCTTACCTCGGCATGGGCGAGGAGTATGAAACACTGCTGGAAGCATTCGACAAGTTCAACCGCGACTTCAAACAGCACGTTGGCGTCGATCGGGCGCAGTCCACTTATCGCAAGTACGACAACGTCCGCAAGCGGCTGGCGGAGTTCCTTCGCGAGAAACTGCATCGCGAGGATATTCCGTTGAAAGAGCTGACCGAAACATTCATTACCGATTATGACCTCTACCTGCGAGGCGAAAAAGGCTTGACGCCCTCGTGCGTCTGCATCTACACCAAGCCGTTGAAGATGATCGTCACCAAAGCGCACAATGCGGGTATGATCGCCCGCAATCCTTTCGCCGATTACCATCCGAAAAAGACGACCAAAGAACGCGGCTACTTGATCGAATCCGAGTTGCAGGCGTTGATGAATCATAAGTTCGCATTCGAGGGCTACGGCAAGGTGCGGGACATGTTCGTTTTCTCCTGTTTCACGGGCATGGCCCATGCCGACGTCAAGGAACTGACGCAGGAGATGATCCAACGTTCGTTCGACGGCGATCTGTGGATCGTCAAGAATCGGCAGAAGACTGCCACGCCGTTCAAGATCAAGCTGTGCGGCATTACCAAGCGCATCATCACCCGTTACAAACGTGAGGTCGCGGGGACAAACCTCGTACTGCCCGTGCCCGACATCGCCTACTGCAACCGGGTATTGAAGAAAATCGCGGCAGAGGTCGGTATCGACAAGACGATAACCTACCATATGGCACGCCACACGTTCGCCACGACCAACGCGCTGGCACAAGGCATCCGCATCGAGGTGGTCAGTCGGATGCTGGGGCATACGAACATCAAGACGACCCAGATATACGCTAAAGTAACGGACGACATGCTGGCCAAAGGGTTCGACGAAATGGCCGACATTTATTCCGCAAAATACAACCTTGCACAATGAAAAGAGAAATCCTGCTATTGGACGAGAACGGGACGTTGTTCGTTCCGACCGATACGAATTGTATCGCTATGACCGAATATGAAATCGCGGAGTTATTCGGCATCATTGCCCCGACGGTTCGGGCTGCAATCAAAGCCGTATATAGATGCGGCGTAATACGAGCAGAAGATGCGAAACGGTACTTGCGTCGGGAAAACGGAAACATAATCGAAGTGTACAGCATCGAAATAATTGTTGCGCTTGCATTCCGTATCAATTCGTTCGGTGCGGATAAGGTGCGCGAATACCTGTTCCGCACTTTGCGTGCGAACGGAACCCGATCCGCAGTTCATCTTCTTTTGACCTGCTCCCGTATCGCCGAGGCGATACCACCGAACTGATCGGGGCGGAGCGGTCTTATTCGTCAGCAGGTGCAAAGGTCATGCAGGGCTTTCGGTCGGTGGCAAGGTCGGGCGGCACAGCCGTTTCCCGACAAATCTTCCTCGCCGAGCGAGCGTATTTATTGGGAAAACCTTGTCTCCAACCACCCTGCAAAATAAAGCACCTACCGACGGTTAAGACCGCTCTACCCTCTCGAAGAAAAGGAAAAAATAAAATACGGAGATTACGGCTGACGGACACGACCTCGGTAATGTCTCCCACCCTTCGGCCGCGCCTTTTTACAAAAAGGCATAGCTTATTAGGGAATTTTCCGAGCCGCATTGCAAGCAACGCTGAAAATTCCCCAATAAGGCAAAGGAGCTTCGCCCCTCTGCACTCCCCGAAACCACCAACTACCTAAAACTCCGTGACTATGGGCTATGTCATATTCCATATGCAGAAGACACACGGTACGGACAGTGGAACTTCTGCACACATCGAACGTAAGGTCAAACCGTCGAATGCCGATGAGGAACGCACGCACCTGAACCGTCGGCTGGTCGAATATCCCGACGGAGTACAAACTCGCACGCAGGCGATTCAACACCGTTTGGAGACCGCAGGACTTACTCGCAAGGTCGGCAAGAACCAAGTGCGGGCAATACGCATCATGCTGTCGGGCAGTCCTGACGATATGCAGCGTATCGTGCGCGAAGATCGTTTGGACGAATGGTGTGCCGACAACATGAATTACCTTGCCGCAACGTTAGGCAAGGAGAATATCGTTTCGGCAGACTTGCATTTGGATGAAACGTCGCCGCATATCCATGCGACACTTGTACCCATCGTAACGACTAAACGGAAGCGTAAGAAGCAGGAGGAGCGGGCGGTCAAACGCTACCGCACGAAATCGGCGTCCCGACCTTGGTTGTGCGCCGACGAGGTCATGTCGCGCATCAAGCTAAAAGAATACCAAAACACCTATGCCGCAGCAATGGCGAAATACGGATTACAACGCGGTATTGAAGGCTCCGAAGCACGACATGTCGACACACAGCAGTTCTACCGAGAGGTGAAGGCAATGACCGATACGCTGAAAGCCGATGTAACGGAATTGCAAAAACGAAAAACGACGGCACAGGAGGAACTGAACCGTGCGAAAAAGGAAGTACAGACTGAACGGCTGAAAGGGGCCGCGACCGCTGCCGCAACCAACATCGCCGAAAGCGTCGGTGCGATGTTCGGCAGCAATAAGGTCAAGACACTGGAAAGGGAGAATATCGCCCTGCGTCGGGAGGTAACCACGCGTGAAGAAACCATCGAAACCCTGCAAATGAAGATTCAGACCATGCAGAACGACCATAGCCGGGAACTGACGACAATGCAGACGCAACATACCACCGAAACGGTGAGCCTGACGAAACGGCACGAAAAAGAAGTGTCGCTACTGAAAGCCGCCCTCTCGAAAGCTGTAAAGTGGTTCCCCTATTTCCGTGAGATGATCCGAATGGAGAGCGTTTGCCGAACCACCGGTTTCGATGA
>JAIDKM010000067.1 GCA_029051915.1 Alistipes sp.
CGACGACGCCGTACGGATCGCGGCCTGCGTCCCGATCTGACAAAAGTTACATTGACTGCCTCGGGCGCACTCGACCCCGCGCTCCGTTTTTTCACGGAAGGAGACGCCGACATCCTCGTATTCGCTCCGCGGCGGATACCCGGCCTGGAAGGCGTTGCCGAGGTCATCTCAAGCAGCGATCCCATATCGGCCCGCATGATCGTTACCGAGTTGGAAAAACGGGGTATCGAGCGTCTCTTCGTCGAGGGAGGGGCACGGATTCTCGGCATGTTCCTGAAAGAGGGTATGGCCGACAGCATACGACTGGCGGTTCATCCGTCGCTCCGTTTGGGCCCCGTCCGGGGAAAGGCACGCTTTGTGTTCGAAGCGCCCGGCAACATTCCCTGCCGGAAAGAGCGTTTCGGCGGAATGGAGGTAACTACATGGGAGCTGCGGCCCCGCATGACTGCCGAAGCACTGCGCCACCTGCACCTGGCTGTCGAAGAGAGTCGGAAGTGCCGTCCTTGCGCAACTTCGTATTGCGTCGGAGCCGTGATCGTAACGACCGACGGGCAGGTGTTTCGGGGGCATACCCACGAAACATCCGCAACGCACCACGCCGAGCAGGAAGCGATCAAGAAAGCGCTCGCGGCCGGAGCCCGGTTGCAGGGTGCGACGATCTATACCTCGATGGAGCCCTGCTCGAAACGGGCCAGCGAACCGGAGAGCTGCACGGAGCTGATCCTGCGCCACGGCTTCGCCCGGGTAGTCTTCGCGTTCTACGAGCCCGACCGGTTCGTAGCGTGCCGCGGAGCCCTCACGCTGCGCGAAGCCGGGGTCGAGGTAATCTATCGTCCGGAACTGGCTGCAGAGGTAAGGGCAGCGAACGCCCATCTGTGGAAATAAAAAGCCGCAATTTATACCCAAAAGGACATAAGAATGTTCTAAAGTGCTTGACATCTGCCATCCGAACGAATATATCGTTATATTTGCTCCCCAATAATTCAATGAACAACATGAAAACAGTTGTCAAGACCCTTCTTTCGGCGACGACGCTTCTCGTCCTCGCGCAGGCGGCGGCCCAGCAACCGGCCCGGACGCTGTCGCTCGAAGAGGCGATCTCCGCGACGTTGACGGACAATCCCGCCGTAAAAGCAGCCGAATACGAGGAGAAAGCCGCCGTGCAGGAACGCCGGGCGACCATCGGTCTGCGCATGCCCAAGATCAGCGTAACGGGTGCCTATGCCTATCTGGGCAAGGACATCGGATTCGACCTGAACGAAATGAAGGCGCCCGTACAGGGGTTCGCAGGGCAGGTATTGGGCAGCGGACTGGTGCCGCCGCAATACATTCCGCAGATCCAGCAGCTGATCGACCCCATGCTCAATGCCGACTGGTTTCTGAAAATCCAGGATCGCAGCTTGGGATTCGTCGGCGGTCAGGTAACCATGCCGATCTGGCTGGGCGGTAAGATCAACGCCGCAGGCCGCGCCGCGAAAATCCAGGAGCGCACGGCGATCGAACAGGGCAATCAGACGCGCCACGCATTGATTTCGGAGCTCGTCGAACGTTACTTCGGGCTCTCGCTGGCCTTGCAGGTCGTGGAAGTCCGGGAACAGGTGGTCGACGGCGTTCGCAAGCACTTGCAGGACGCCATCGCATTGGAGCAGAACGGCATGATCGCCCAGAGCGAACGGCTCTACGTGGAGTTCAAGATGGCCGAGGCGGAACGCGAGCTTGCCAACGCCCGGCTGCAGGCGCAGACCATATCGAGCGCCCTGCAGAATACGCTCAACCGCAGCGGCGAGGTGCTGCCCGTAACCTCCATGTTCATCGTCGACCGCATCGAAGATCTCGCTTTCTACCAGCAGTCGGCCGCAACGCACAACCCGTTGCTCAATCAGGTGGCGCTCAAACGCGATCTGGCGCAGGAGGGAGTACGGCTCCAGCGCAGCGACTTCCTGCCGCAGGTGGTGGCTATGGGCGGCGGTTCGTTCTACAACTACCAGGTCTCGGGGCTGGTTCCCCGCTGGGCCGTGGGCGTAGGCGTGAACTTCAAGATCTTCGACGGTCTGAACCGCGAATACAAATACTCGGCGGCCAAACAGACTGTCCGCCGGGTGGAGGAGTTGCAGACCAAGGCCGACAAAGACATTGCCGTGTTGATCGAACAGCTCTACAACCAGTTGATGAACTACCGCAACCAGATGACCTCGATCGATGCGTCGCTGGCTTTCGCCGAAGAGTATCTGCGGATCAAGAACGCTGCTTTTCTGGAGGGAATGGCTTCGTCGTCGGATTTGATCGACGCCGAGCTGAACCTCGCCGGAGTACGTGCGGAACGCCTGCAGGCAGCATTCAACTACGACAAACTGCTGGCCCAGCTGCTCGAAGCCGCGGGTCTGAGCGACGAGTTCCCGGCCTATGCACGCAGGGACGATGCCCAAGCCATTATTTTCGACAAAAAATAAGAACTGCCATATGAAAAACAAGAACATCCTCGGAATTTTGGCCGCAGCGGCGGTCATCATCATCGCGGTGGTGCTCATCAGCCGATACCTGACGAAGCACACGCCCATGTTGATTCAGGGTACGGTGGAATGCACGACCTACAAGGCGTCGTCGAAAGTTCCCGGACGCATCGATTGCATGAAAGTGAGCCAGGGCGAGCGGGTGGAGAAGGGCCAGTTGCTCTATACGCTTTCGACTCCCGAGCTGGACGCCAAGCTCCAGCAGGCCGAAGCCGTGAAGAGCGCAGCCTCGGCATTGGATCAGGCCGCCGTCGCCGGAGCTCGCATCCAGCAGATCGATGCTGCAAGAAACATGTGGCAGAAGGCCCAGGCCGGGTTGGAACTGGCCCGCAAGACCTACGACCGGGTAAAAAACCTCTATGAGCAGGGCGTGGTTCCGGCTCAGAAGATGGACGAAGCATCTGCCAACTACGAGGCGATGAAAGCCACGGCCGAAGCGGCCAAGGC
>JAIDKM010000068.1 GCA_029051915.1 Alistipes sp.
CGCGCCAACTATGCCGACGACGGTGCCATCGGCGCTGCCGTCTACTTCGATCCCACGCAGGATCCCTACCACCGTACGGCCGACGGGGTGATCGACCGCGCCACCAACAACGGTTACTTCAACTGGGAGAGCAACCTCGCCGATACCAGCCCGTTGTCGTTGCTCTACGATGCCTGGGATGCCAACCACTCCTATCGCGCATTGGGCAACCTCCAGTTCGATTACAAGGTGCACGGCCTCGAGGAGTTGAGTTTCAACCTCAACTTGGGGCTCGACATCACTTCGACCGAGGGCGACAAGGGCAACTTGCCCGGTTCGATCCAGGCCAACCGCGACAGCGATGCCGCTTATAAGACGCGCGGTCGTTACGAGGAGTACAAGAACCTCCACCGCAACCAGTTGCTGGAGTTCTACGCTTCTTACGCCAAAGAGTGGGGTATCCACAACTTCAGCGCCATGGCCGGTTATTCGTGGGCCAAGAACTACGCCGCGACCGATTCGTGGAGCTACGGCCGCGTCGTCGCTGCGGACGAGTCGCGTCCGTGGGATTCGACCCTCATCAACAAGACCCATTCGGCCTACCAGGACGTGCTGGTTTCGTTCTACGGTCGTCTGAACTACTCGGTCGATTCGCGTTACCTGCTCACCTTCACCATGCGTGCCGACGGTTCGTCGCGTTTCGTGGGCAAGAACCGTTGGGGTTACTTCCCCTCGGCCGCCGCTGCCTGGAACATCGCTCAGGAGAAGTTCCTCAAGGATTCCAACGTCCTCTCCGCCCTCAAGTTGCGTCTGGGCTGGGGCGTTACGGGCCAGCAGGACTTCGACGACCGCTACGCCGCCAAGTCCTATGCCGAGATTTCGAAGGATCCCGCCACGCAGTATCCGTTGGGCGGCAACGAGTGGTACTTCCCGCTCAAGCCGCAGGCTTATAACGAGAGCCTGAAGTGGGAGGAGACCACTACCTATAACGTTGGTCTCGACTTCGGCTTCCTCAACGGCCGCATCAACGGTTCGGTCGACGCTTACTATCGCAAGACCGACGACATGCTCTCGTACGTCGCCGTGCCTCTGGGCGGCAACTTCTCCAACTACGTCTACCAGAACATCGGTTCGATGAAGAACAAGGGCGTCGAGGTATCGTTGAACTTCACGCCCGTGCAGACCAAGGACTGGAACTTGCAGATCGGCTTGAACGGTACTTTCCAGAAGACCGAGATCACGGCGCTTCCGTCGGATGCCATCGACGTGGGCGGTGCCGGCGGCGGTACGGGCAACACGGCCCAGCGCCACATGGTCGGTTATACGCCTTATACGTTCTACCTCTGGCAGCAGGCTTACGACGCCGACGGCAAGGCCATCGAGAACGCGCTCGTCGATCGCGACGGTGACGGTCAGATCACCAATGCCGACCGTTACATGACCAACAAGAGCCCCAATCCCGACTTCTACTACGGCGTCAACCTCAAGTTGACTTACAAGAACTGGGACTTCGGCTTCAACGGCCACGGCACCGTAGGCAACTACATGTTCAACGACGTCATGCGTCGTTCGGCCACGTCGTACTACCGCGACCTGATCGGCAAGGGTTACCTGACCAACACGCAGCCCGTTACCTCTCGTTACGGGTTCACTTCCAGCCCCTCTACGCCGCAGTGCTTGTCGGATCTCTTCCTCGAGGAGGCTTCGTTCTTCCGCATGGACGACATCAACTTGGGCTATACGTTCCATAACGTCTCGAAGTCCGGTCTGTCGATCCGCGTGGCCGCAGGCGTGCAGAATGTCTTCGTCATCACCAACTACAGCGGGCTCGATCCCGAGGTTTCCGTGGCCGGCGGTATCGACGGCAACGTCTACCCGCGTCCGCGTATCTACAGCTTGCGTTTGGGCATCAACTTTTAATTCGAGGAGTTCACGATTATGAAAAAGCATATTTTATTCGCACTCTGCGCGGCTCTGTCGTTCACCGCTTGTATCGGCGACCTCGACCAGAACCCGCTTTCGGATACGGCCATTCCCAATGGCGAAATCTATTCCAACCCGACCTACCGCATGGGTCAGCTGGCCAAGATCTACGGCGGCTTCACGCTCGTCGGCCAGTCGGGTGCCGGTACGGCCGACATCTCGGTCGGCGACGCCGGTGCTTCGGAGTTCTTGCGTGCCTGGTGGTCGATCCAGACCCTTCCGACCGACGAGGCCAAGTGCGTCTGGGGCGACGGCTGGGTCAAGGAGATCTGCACCGACACCTGGACGTCGACCAAGAACGACGCCATCTACGCTACTTATACGCGTGCCATGATGATGGTCGCCTTCGCCAACGAGTTCTTGCGCAATACCGGCGACGGCGACTCCGAGATCGCCATCGAGCGGGCCGAGGTTCGTTTCTTGCGCGCCTACGCTTATTGGATCTTGCTCGATTGCTTCGGCAATCCGCCTTTCGTTACGGAGCACGACGCCGTGGGCGCCGCCAAACCCCGCCAGATCAGCTCCGAGGAGCTTTTCGGGTGGTTGAAATCCGAGCTCGACGAGCTCACCGGCGAGGCTTCGCACCTCAAGGCGCCGCGTACGCAGGTCTATCCGCGTATTGACAAGGGTGCCGCCTACGGTTTGCTGGCCCGCTTGTGCCTCAACCACAAAACCTATCTGGGCGAGGAGAACAACGATTATTATAAGGCTGCCATGGACGCTGCCGACCAGGTAATCGCCGCTTATAAGCTGTGCCCTGACTACGAGGCCCTCTTCATGGGCGACAACGGCGAGAATCCCGATGTCTTGAAGGAGATCGTCTTCGCTTCGTGCTACGACGCTACCCGCACGCAGTCCTACGGCGGTGCCACCTACCTGATCGCTGCCAGCCAAGGCAATATCCCGGATGGCTACAAAAGCCCGAAAGGTTTCGACAAGCCGCTCGGTACTTCGGAGGCTTGGGCCGGTCTGGTTGCTTCGACCGAGTTCGCCGCCCAGCTCATCGGCCAGGCGAATGCCGAGGCTGCCGAAACCGGCCAGGAGCCCGAATTCACGTCGATCGACAAGCGCGCGCTCGTGTCGTTGCGCTTCTCCGACGACAAGACCATGAACGGCTCCGACTTCACCGCCGGCTGGCATGTCTGGAAGTTCAACAACAACCGCTTCCTCGATCCCGAGACCGATTATTCCAAAATCGAGCTCTTCGTCTCGATCGACTTCCCGATGATCCGTGCCGCCGAGATGTACCTCGCTTACGCCGAGGCCAAAGTCCGTATCGACGGGGGTAAAACCAGCGACGTTACGGCTGTGAGCCACGTCCGGGCTTTGCAGGAGCGCGCCGGGGTCGTACCGACCGTCGGGCCGGTTTCGCTCGACGACATCTTCGACGAGATCACCCGCGAGTTCTATTGGGAGGGTTTCCGCCGTACGACCTTGATCCGTTTCGACCGCTTCACGTCGGGTACTTGGCTGTGGCCTCTGAAGGGCGGCGTGATCTCCGGACAGGCGATCTCCGACCACCTCAGACTCTTCCCGCTGCCGGCCGACGACATGCAGGTCAACAGCAACCTCGTGCAGAATCCCGGTTATTAGTGTTCAATTCTAAATATTGCATACGATGAAATTTCTGAAATATATCACCATCGCCGCCGCGGCTCTGGCGTTGTCTTCCTGCCAGGAGGTCGACAAGACCTGCGCCCTGCCGGCCGACAAGGTCGTGGCGCCCGTCATGGACGAGCACTCCGATATCATCGTCGATGCCGACAACCTTTCGTCGGAGGTTACCTTCACGTGGAGCGCCGTCGACTACGGTTACCATGCCGCCGTCTCTTATGCGCTCTTCGGCGTCTACGGCGAGGTCGAGTACCAGCTCGCCGAGTCTGCTTCCACTTCTTATACGTTCACCAAGGAGTCGTTGAACAACGCGTTGGTCAACAGCAAGGGCCTCGGCGTTCCCGCCGACGATACTTCCACGGTCTTCTTCTACGTCGTCTCGTCGGTTTCCACGCGCAGCGACGATCCTTACACCAAAAAGTCGGAGCCGATCTCGTTGCAGATCACCACGGTCAAGTCTACTTCGGCTCCCTGGATCCGTCGTCCGTTGTGGATCCGCGGCAACTTCACCGGTTGGAACGAGTCGGACGGCCCGATCCTCTGGGAGAACGGCGAGAACAGCGACGTCTACGAGGGCCTTGTCTTCCTCGGCACGGCCGCAGGTACCTCCTTTGACGAAAAAGACGATCTCTGCCACTTCAAGTTCTGCCCGGAGAATCCCGGTTGGAACGGCAACCTCGGCGGCGATCCTACGGCCATGACTACCGAGGGCGATCCCGCGCATATCACGG
>JAIDKM010000069.1 GCA_029051915.1 Alistipes sp.
AATTCATCGTGGGATACGGACTGGACTACGACCAACTGGGCCGCAGTCTGAAAGACATCTATGTAGTAACGGAATAATGGAGGTATACGCCGAAAACGCACTGGACGGAGGCCGCCGTCTGCCCCTTGCGGAAGACTTCTACACGATACAAGGAGAAGGCTACCACAGCGGATGCCCCGCCTACTTCATCCGGCTGGGCGGCTGCGACGTGGGATGCAGCTGGTGCGACGCCAAGTACACGTGGAACCCCGGACGATTCGCCCCGACGCCGATAGAAGAAGCTGTCGGACGAGTCGAAGCGAGCGGAGCGCGGAACGTAGTCATCACGGGCGGAGAACCCCTGCTCTACCCGCTGGGGCCGCTGACGGAGATGCTGGCGCAAAGAGGCGTGAAGATCTTTCTGGAAACCTCGGGATCCCACCCTTTCAGCGGACGGTTCGACTGGGTATGTCTGTCGCCCAAACGCCGCCGAGAACCGCAGCCCGAAGCATACGACCGAGCGCACGAACTGAAAGTGGTCGTAGAAGAAGAAGCGGATTTCGAATGGGCGGAACGAAATGCGGCCCACGTGAACGAAAAGTGCCTGCTCTACCTCCAACCCGAATGGAACGCGGCGGAACGGATGATGCCGGCGATCGTGGAATACGCCAAAGCACATCCCCGCTGGAGCATCTCCATCCAGACGCACAAATACATGCGGATCCCCTGAAAATGAAAACGTCTCAACCCCGGTCGCACTTCAGCAAGAAATTCTGGATCATCGTAACGGGATCCATTGCGCTGTTCACGCTTTTCATCATGGGCCGCAACGCAGTGCATGCGATCCGGATCAAGCGGCAAATCAACGCCCTGCACCGGCAGGAAGAGACCTACCGTGCCAAAATCGAAGCCGACAGCGCCCTGCTCGAACAACTCCGATACGACGAATATCTTGAAGAATACGCCCGCGAACACTTCCGGATGCGCCGGCGGGACGAACATGTCTATATAATCGAGTAAGCGCCGCAGGGGCCTGTTACGGCGGCGGACACAGCGGCGGGGCCGGCCGGGATGCTGAGGAGGCAGGGATGCTGAGGAGGCGGGGCAGATGCGGAGAGCCGGAGCCGGACAACCAAACAAAGATAGCAAGTTCGGCCGGGCGAAGCGGCTAATAA
>JAIDKM010000007.1 GCA_029051915.1 Alistipes sp.
AGTCGGTTTGGTGGGCTGGTATATGTGTATAAGAGACTGGCCAACGTTTTGTTCTTAATCACTACCAAACGCGGCCGCATGGCCGACCGCCCGACGATCAACTACCGGATGCAACTGGGATTCTCGCAGATCAACAAGGAGAACTGGGAGATCATGAACACCGAAGAACGCATCCGCTATGAAAAGGAGATCGGACTGACGTCGGGCAAGGACTACGACCGTCTGAGCCAGATCGACGTGAACTGGCTGGATGCCGTCTTCAACAATGCGGCGCTGCTGCAGGATTACGAACTTTCGGTATCGGGCGCCACGGAAAAGACGAACTATTACGTATCGGGCGGCTATTATAATCAGGAAGGAACGGCCATCGGCTCGAATTTCGGGCGCTACTCGCTGCGTGCCAACATAGAACAACGTGCGGCGAAGTGGCTGAAGATCGGTACCAACACCTCGCTGAACTACCAGGAGATCCAACAAGCCGACGACGGTGTGGTAACCGTCGTAACGCCGATTTCGGCGGCGCAGTTCATGATGCCTTACTGGAACCCGTTCCGGGCCGACGGATCGATCGCTTCGATCGAAGACGGCAGCTGGAAGGGACAAGGGCAGAATCCGCTGGAGTGGAATGCCAACAACCCGCTGAAATTCAAGAAATACAAAGTTTTCTCGGCACTCTTTGCCGAAGCGACCATCATCGAAGGTCTGACTTTCCGCTCGCAATTCAGCATCGACTACTCCCACACGACGGGATTCGGTGTATCCTATCCGGAATACTCGCCCAACCAGGGCGACGGAACGGCCCAGCGCAGCTCGACGGACGGCATGGGCCTTCAGATTACCAACACGCTCAACTATGCGTTCAACGTAGGCGACAAACACTCGTTCAACTTCCTGCTGGGACACGAAGGCATCGACTATCATTACGAAGCATTCTCCCTGGTCGCCCAAGGCCAGACCAACAACAAGCTGACCGACATCTCCAACGCGACGCGCGTAACGAGCTGGAACGACACCACGGACAACGACTACGGATTCCTGTCGTTCTTCGCCCGAGGCGAATACAACTATGACAACCGCTACATCGTGGAGCTGACGGCCCGAACCGACGCCTCGTCGCGCTTCGGCAAGAACAACCGCTGGGGCCGTTTCTGGTCGGCGGCCGTTATGTGGAACATGCGCAACGAACGTTTCATGGACAACGTGGGTCGCTGGCTGACCAATGCGCAGATCCAGTTCTCGACGGGAACGTCGGGCAACTCGTCGATCCCCAACTATGAACATCTGGCTCTGATCGGCGGCGGCGCCAACTACATAACCAATGCGGGCGTAGTACCCATCCAACAAGGCACCGACGGACTGAAGTGGGAAAAACCGTGGACGACGAACCTGGGCCTGCACTTCGGATTCTGGAACCGGCTGGATGTGGATCTGGAACTCTACAACAAGAAGACCTCGGATATGCTGATGCAAGTCCCGCAGTCGTATTCGGACAACGGATACGGATTCCGCTGGGACAACGTGGGCGGCATGGTCAACCGCGGTGTGGAACTCTCCGTTGCGGGCACGCTGGTCGCGCATAAAGATTTCCTGTGGACGCTCAATGCCTCGTTCTCCTACACGAAGAACAAGATCACGGAACTTTACAACGGAGTACAGGAATACGAACTCTCGAACACAAGCAAGAAGCTGGTGGTGGGACACGACATGGGCGAGTATTATATTAACCGCTTTGCGGGTGTGAACCCTGCGAACGGCGATGCCCTGTGGTATACGAAAGACGGCGAACTGACGACCGAGCTGCGCGACGAAGACAAGGTGATGATCGGTAAGAGCATGTATGCACCCTGGGAAGGCGGCTTCGGCACGGCACTCTCGTGGAAGGGAATTGCGCTGACGGCCCAGTTCAGCTGGGTGGCCGACCGCTGGATGATAAACAACGACCGCTACTTCAACGAATCGAACGGCCGCTTTGCGTCGAACAACCAGTCGCGCCGCCTGCTGGAACGCTGGAAACAACCGGGCGATGTAACGGACATTCCGCGCCACGGAGTATACACCGAGTTCGACTCGCGCCTGCTGGAAGATGCGTCGTTCCTGCGTCTGAAGAACCTGATGCTGAGCTACACCTTCCCGAAAGCCCTGCTGCGCAAGACGCGCGTACTGGAGGGCGTGAGGGTATATGCGCAGGCGAAGAACCTCCGCACCTTTACGAAATTCTCGTGCCTGGATCCAGAAAGTCCGTCGAACATCTACGTCGCCCAGTATCCTGCGGCACGTCAGTTTACTTTCGGCCTTGACTTAACTTTCTAACAGCAGATCAAGACGATGAAAAACATGTTACGATATATAAAACTCTGCACGGCGATCGCTGTGCTTTTCGGTGCGACGGCCTGCCTGGAGAAATATCCGGCGCAGTCGATTCCCGAAAAGGAGGGTATGCAGAACTACAACGATGCCGAACAACACCTTGTGGGTATCTATTCCAGTCTGAAAAACAGCGCCCTCTACTCGGGCTATCTGACGCTGCTGCCCGATATTCAGAGCGATCTGGTATATGCGGTGGAAGGCAACAGCAACACCAATGGCAACCA
>JAIDKM010000070.1 GCA_029051915.1 Alistipes sp.
CGAGGCTTCGCGCGAGAATATCTTCGTCATTCCCTACAGCACGATCTACACCGAGTCCGACCACAACGACTTCGTGATCTTCATCCTCACGCTCAACCAGCAGCTGTGCAAGTTGTACAATATTCCCGCCGCCGGCTGGGACGGATTCATCGCGCAGCCGGATTTCTTCGCTTCCTACGACGAGGCCGATACGCGCCGCGCCAAAACATGGCTCTACGGCGAGTTCAACGGCGCCGACGGCCCCTTCACGATCGATCCTCAGGTGCCCGAGACGGCTTTCTCCGAGGGCCGTGCGTTGAATGCGGGCGCTCCCGTCGGCAAGTGGGAGTACCAGACCGACGGTCTCTTGAAGAGCGACCAGACCAGCATGGACAACGACTTCGCCGTCTTCCGCTATGCCGACGTGGTGTTGATGTACGCCGAGGCGTGCCTGCGGCAGAACAAGGCGGCCCAGGCCGTCGACCACGCCGATTTGCAGGCGATCCGCATCCGTGCGGGACTCGCTCCTTTCACCGCCGAGACCCTCACCGAGGAGTCTCTGTTGGCCGAGCGCGGCCACGAGCTGGCGCTCGAAGGGTGGCGGCGGCAGGATCTCATCCGCTTCGGCAGATACAACGATGCCTGGTGGTGCAAGCCCGACGTTTCGCCCGCCTACACCGAGCTCTATCCCATTCCGCGCGAGCGGCTCGGCGCCAATCCCAACTTGAAACAAAACCCCGGTTATTGATAAAACGATCCCAACAACCAATATGATGAAAACATTCAAATACATGGCGGCCGCAGCCTTGTTGTTGCTCGCGGGCAGCAGCGCGGCACGTACGCGGCAGATAAGCATGGAGGAGTTGCGCGACAAGATCGCCGGCGCCTGGATCGGCCAGATGGTCGGCAACATCTACGGTCTGCCTTTCGAGAACAAGTTCGTCGACGAGCCCGGCGACGAGGCCGACTTCCCCTACGGTTATTCGAAAAATCTGGCCAAGTTGGCGCAGTACGACGGCGCCTTCTCCGACGACGATACCGACATCGAGTATCTCTACCTCACTTTGATGGAGAAGTACGGCCCCGAGCCCACCTACGCTCAGATGCGCGAGGGGTGGATGTACCACATCCGCGACCGCGTGTGGCTCGCCAACCGCGCGGCGCTCGGGTTGATGCACTACGGCTTCACGCCTCCGTTCACGGGCGACGCCCGCTACAATCCCCATTGGTACCAGATCGACCCGCAGCTCATCAACGAGATCTGGGGTTACACGGCTCCCGGCATGACGGCCTATGCCGCCGGGAAGTCCGAGTGGGCCGCCCGCATCACCAGCGACGGCTGGGCGACGTCGCCCACCGTCCACTACGGGGCCATGTACGCCGAGGCGTTTTTCTGCCGCGACGTGCGCAAGCTGGTCGTAACGGCTCTCAAGTATCTGCCCGCCGGCGATCGCTATGCCGCCACCGTGCGCGAGGTGCTGGCTCTTTACGATGCCC
>JAIDKM010000071.1 GCA_029051915.1 Alistipes sp.
GCCGCGGATCAGTCCCGCGGCTTTCAGTCCTTCCGCCAGCTTCAGGTAGGCGGCGCGGTGCACGTCGGAGTACATCATGCCGGGGCGGACGATTTCGGCCGCATGGTCGTGCGCCGCCAGGACGATTTCATAGATTTCGCGTTGCTTCGGCGTGAATTTTCCGTTCACAGGGTAGGTTCGCGTGTGGTCCGAGCAGTAGTTGTTCACCGTCTCGCCGCCGGCGTCGCACAGCAGCAGCCGGCCCGCTTCCAGTACGCCGTCGGCACAGACGTTGTGGAGCGTTTCGCCGTGTTGCGAGACGATCGACGGGAACGATACGCCCGCACCGTACGATTTGCTGATGCCTTCGATCGCTCCGGCGATTTCGCGTTCCACGATACCCGGGCGGCACATCTTCATCGCCAGCGTGTGCATCTTGTAGCCGATGCGGAAGGCGCGTTCCAGTTCTTCGATCTCTTCGGCGCTCTTCACTTCGCGCATCTCCGCCACGGCGAACATCAGGTCGACCGATTTGTACGTATGCAGCATGGCGGGTGCGATGCCCAGCAGCTCCGAGAGTTGGAGCTTCGTTTCGCCTCGGTAGGGCGGCAGATAGTGGATGCGGCGGCCTTGCGCCAGGGCTGCACGCAGGCGTTTTTCCAGCTCCGCCATCGGGTACGTCGTCGCGACGCCTGCTTCCGCGCCCAGTTCGTGCAGCGTCGGCTGCGGGCCCATCCAGATGATGTCTTCCACGGTGAAGTCGTCGCCGAAGAGCATCTCTTCGCCCGTGTCGGCGTCGATCACTCCCGCCAGCGACGGGATGTTCAGCCCGAAGTAGTAGAGGAACGTCGAGTCCTGACGATAGTAGTAGGCGTTGTTCGGATAGTTGTTGGGCGACTGCATGTTGCCCGGCAGGAGGATCAACCCTCCGCCGATCTTCGTACGCAGCGTTTCGCGGCGTGCAGCATAGGTGTTGGCTGAAAACATGGTTGTATCTCTTGGTTGCGGCGGCAGGTCGGAGACCTTGTCGTCTGTTAGTTTTCGTTTTTCGTTCGGAGCCGCTCCAGCCAGTCGAGCACGGCGGCTTGCCATTGGGCCCGGTAGCGGAAGTTCTCGCGGATGCCCCAGCCGTGGCCTCCGACAGGGTAGACGTGCAGGGAGGCTTCGATGCCGTGTTGCTTCAGCGCGTTGTAGTAGAGCGTGCTGTTGGCCGGCGGTACCGCTCCGTCGTCGTCGGAGAGCAGCAGGAGCGTGGGCGGCGTCTGTTCCGTTACGCGGTTTTCCAGCGAATAGCGTGCCTCGCTCTCGGCGTCGCGGCCGGGCCCCAGCAGATTGTCGAACGATCCTTCGTGTGCGAGGCCTTTGCGGGCC
Source organism: Alistipes sp. (assembly GCA_029051915.1). Lineage (GTDB taxonomy): Bacteria > Bacteroidota > Bacteroidia > Bacteroidales > Rikenellaceae > Alistipes. The sequence continues at coordinate 1,351 of JAIDKM010000071.1, forward strand.
GTGATGACCGGATAGAAAAGCACGGCGAAGTCGGGTTCGGTTTCCGCCAGGTTCGACGTCATGGCCGCCAGGTGCCCGCCCGCCGAGAATCCGGCGATGCCCACCCGTTCGGCGGCGTATTTTCCGGCTCCGGGCGCCAGCCCCTTCATGATGCGGATCGCTTGCTCGGCGTCTTCCAGCGGTACTTCGGGATGGCCGGCCGGCATGCGGTATTTCAGTACGGCGGCCGTGATGCCGTTTGCCGCCAGCCATTCGGCCACATCGTAGCCTTCGTAGTCCATCGCCAGCCGTTCGTAGCCGCCTCCGGGACAGATCACCACGGCCTGGCCTGTCGCTTCGGCCGGGTCGGCCGGGAAAATATAAAGTTCGGCTGCGGAGACGTTGCCTATGCGGTTGGGCGCCGGGAGGGTCTCGGGCGTCGAGATGCCGTTGCTGTGGGGCGCTGCGGCGTTGTCCCAGATCTTCACGGTGAGGGCTTGGCCGTAGTCTTGGGCGGCGGCCGGGAGCTTTGCGGTCAGCAGGAGAGGAAAGAAAGCGAGGAGTCGTTTCATGTCAGATGACTATGTTGATGATTTTGCCCGGTACGACGATCACTTTTTTCGGCGCCTTGCCTTCGAGCCACTTCTGCGCTTCGGGTTGCGCCACGACGTCGGCTTGAATGTCGGCAGGCGTCGCCGAGAGGGGATATTCTTTCTTGAAGCGGAGCTTGCCGTTGATCGATACAGGGTATTCGAATGCGCTCAGCGTAAGGTATTTCTCCTCGAAAGTCGGGTAGGCCGCATCGCAGACCGATCCTTCGTGGCCCAGCACTTCCCACAGCTCCTCGGCGATATGCGGCGCAAAGGGCGCCAGCAGCACCGTGAGGGGTTCGAGGACGGCTCGCTTCGAGCATTCGCCCAGTTCGTTGAGGCAGATCATGAACGCCGCCACGGAGGTGTTGAACGAGAAGTTCTCGATGTCTTCCGACACTTTCTTGATCGTCTTGTGCAGCGTGCGCAGTTCTTTTTCTGTTGCCGGTTCGTCGTTGAGCAGCAGTTTGCCGTCGCGGTCGAAGAAGAGACGCCAGAAGCGGCGCAGGAACTTGTGCACGCCGTCGATTCCGTTGGTGTCCCAGGGTTTGGACTGCTCCAGCGGGCCGAGGAACATCTCGTACATGCGCAGCGTGTCGGCACCGTAGTTGTCGACAATGTAGTCGGGGTTCACCACGTTGTACATCGATTTCGACATCTTCTCCACGGCCCAGCCGCAGACGTATTTGCCGTCTTCGAGGATGAATTCGGCTTCCTTGAAGTCGGGCATCCAGCGGCGGAACGCCTCGGTGTCGAGGATGTCGTTCTTCACGATGTTGACGTCGACATGGATCTCCTGCGTCTCGTATCGGTCTTTGAGCCCGAGCGACACGAATTGGTTGGTGCCCACCACGCGGTAGACGAAATTCGAGCGGCCCTGGATCATGCCTTGATTGACCAGTTTCTTGAACGGTTCTTCTTCGCAGACGTAGCCCAGATCGTAGAGGAACATGTTCCAGAATCGCGAGTACATCAGGTGGCCCGTGGCGTGTTCGATGCCGCCGACATAGAGGTCTACCGAGCGCCAGTATTCGTTGGCTTCACGGCTCACGAGTGCTTGGTCGTTGCGGGGATCCATGTAGCGGAGGTAGTAGGCCGACGACCCGGCGAATCCGGGCATGGTCGAAAGTTCGTAGGGGTAGCCTTCGGGCGTGTGCCATTCCGCGACACGGGCCAGCGGGGGTTCTCCTTGCTCGGTGGGGCCGAAGTTCTCGATGGGCGGCAGTTCCAGCGGCAGTTTGTCGGCCGTCAGCGGATAGGCCGCCTCGTCCTTGTAGTAGATCGGGAAGGGTTCGCCCCAGTAGCGTTGGCGCGAGAAGATGGCGTCGCGCAGGCGGTAGTTGACGATGCGTTTGCCCAGGCCGCGGCGTTCCACTTCGTCGAACATCAGACCGATGGCTTCCTTGACATCTTTGCCGTCGAGGAATCCCGAGTTGATCATGCGGCCTTCTTTGGCATCGTAGGACTCCTTCTCGAGGTCGCCGCCTTCGACCACCGGGATGATCTCCAGCCCGAAGTGGCGGGCGAAAGCGTAGTCGCGCGAGTCGTGCGCCGGCACGGCCATGATGGCTCCCGTGCCGTAGCCGGCCAGTACGTAGTCCGAAATGTAGATCGGAATGGCCTTGCCCGTAAACGGGTTGATCGCATGGGAACCCGTCGCTACGCCGCTCACGCGCCGCGTCTCGGCGATGCGTTCGCGTTCGGAGCGTTTCTTGGCTTGGGCGATGTATTCTTCCACGGCGGCGCGGTTTTCGGGCGTCGTGAGGGCTTCGACCCATTCGTGTTCGGGGGCGATGACCATGAACGTTACGCCGAAAATCGTGTCGGGGCGCGTCGTGAAGATTTCGAGTTTCTTGTCCGAGCCTTCGACATCGAAGAATACCTGGGCACCGACCGAGCGGCCGATCCAGTTGCGTTGAATCTCTTTGAGCGAGTCGCTCCACGCTACCTTGTCAAGACCGTCGAGCATGCGTTGGGCATAGGCCGTAACGCGCAGCGACCATTGCTTCATGCGCTTCTGTTCCACAGGATAGCCGCCTCGCACCGAAAGTCCGTCGCGCACTTCGTCGTTGGCCAGCACCGTGCCTAACTTCGGACACCAGTTGACCATCGTGTCGGCACGGTAGGCCAGGCGGTAGTTTTGCAGCACCTGTTCCTTTTCGGCTTCGTTCTTGGCGTTCCACTCGGCGGCCGTGAAACGCATCTCCGTCGTGCAGGCGGCGTTCAGCCCTTCGCTGCCGTGCTTGGCGAAGGCTTCGACCAGTTCGGCTATGGGCCGCGCCTTCTGCGTGTCGTTGCAGTAGTAGTGGCCGTACATCTCCAGGAACGTCCACTGCGTCCATTTGTAGTAGGCCGGGTCGCACGTGCGCACTTCGCGTTCCCAGTCGAACGAGAATCCGATTTTGTCCAGTTGTTCGCGGTAGCGGGCTATGTTGCGTTCGGTCGTTACGGCCGGGTGCTGACCCGTCTGGATGGCGTATTGTTCGGCCGGCAGTCCGAATGCGTCGTAGCCCATCGGATGGAGGACGTTGAAGCCCTTGAGCCGTTTGTAGCGCGAGTAGATGTCCGAGGCGATGTAGCCCAGCGGATGTCCTACGTGGAGTCCCGCTCCCGAAGGGTAGGGGAACATGTCGAGGACGTAGAATTTGGGTCGTGCAGGATCGGCCTCGACACGGTAGGTGCCGCGCTCTTTCCAGCGGGCCTGCCATTTGGCTTCGATCTCTCTGAAATCGTATTCCATATATGCGGTTGTTTTGTTTTCCGTTTTCCCCGCGAAGATACGGAAAAACGAATTAAGAATTTAAAAACGAAGATTAAAATTTGACATTTCCTCGCCCCGGCTTTCCTTCTACGGTTCGGATCGAGCCGTCGGGTTCGTGGACAAGTTCGCAGTATTTCGCCGATCGCAGCGACGATACGCCGCCCGAGATCGCGCTGTCATGGTAAAACAGATACCATTGGCCGGCCGTTTCGCAGATCGACTGGTGGGTCGTCCAGCCGACGACGGGCGTGAGCACGACACCTCGGTAGGTGAAGGGCCCGTAGGGGTTGTCGCCCGTGGCGTAGCATATTTCGTGGCCGGAGCCCGTGGAGTAGGTAAAATAGTATGTGCCTGCATGTTTGTGCATCCACGCGGCTTCGAAAAAGCGGTGGGGGTCGTCGGCTTTCAGCGGCCGGCCTTCGGCGTCGAGGAGGATCACCGGGCGGCTCTCTTCGGCCAGCGCGTGCATGTCGTCGGAAAGGCGGGCTACCCGGGCCGCCAGCGCCTCCTCGCCGGCTGCGGGCATGCGTTCTCGTTCGAGCGGCCGGTTGTCGGCGTATCGTTGGAGCTGGCCGCCTTGAAGCCCTCCGAAGTAGAGGTAGTATTCGCCCTCGTCTTCGAAGACCGCCGGGTCGATGCTGTAGGTGCCGGGGATCGGTTCGGGATCGGGCGCGAAGGGCCCTTCAGGACGGTCGGCGACCGCTACGCCGATGCGGAACAGCCCGTCGCGGTCTTTCGCCGGGAAGTACAGATAGTAGCGGCCTTCCTTGCAGGCCACGTCGCAGGCCCAGAGTTGGCGCGCGGCCCACGGCACCTGCTCCAGCACAAGGATCGAGTCCGTGCGGATCGCTTCGCCGCTGCGCGGGTCTACTTCGAAATGGCTGTATTCGCGCATGTCGTAATGGTTCCCGTCCGTGCGGTCGGTAACGGGCGATTTCCAGTCGCGGGTGCAGTAGACATGGATTTTTCCCTCGAATACGTGGGCCGCAGGATCGGCGGCGTAGTCGGTCGTGTCGAGGTAGCGCGGGCGGTCGCCGGATTGCGCCGACGACGTGGCGGCGAAGAATGAAAAAAGGATCGTAAGAAGAAGCGGCAGCCCGATCGGCCGTCCGGCCATGCGTGTGTTTTTCATGTTGTCGTCCAGGTTGTTTGGGTTTCGGAAAGCCCAAAGGTAGCGAAAAAGAATGTAAAATCGTAGCGGAATATGCAATGCGTTGGTTTTCATCGTTGTAAACCACTGGTTATAAGTTTTGCTTATTTTGTGGCATTTGCGATAAGTAAATAGTATCGCAAAAATCGCGAAATCGCCGCGAATCCCGTCAAAAAGGCGGCGATATATATTGTATTTCAAAAAAAATGCGTACCTTTGCAGTCCATTTTGGACAATGGAGATAGAATTTTTAACAACTTAAAGGACAGTTTAAGAAATGCCAACTATTCAACAGTTAGTGAGAAACGGCCGTACGGCGTTGGAGGACAAGTCGAAGTCTCCCGCTCTGGCCGCGTGTCCCCAGCGTCGCGGCGTGTGTACGCGTGTGTACACCACGACCCCGAAGAAGCCTAACTCGGCTATGCGTAAGGTGGCTCGTGTGCGCCTCACCAACGGCAAGGAGGTCAATGCTTACATCCCCGGCGAGGGCCACAACCTGCAGGAGCACTCGATCGTGCTCGTTCGCGGCGGTCGTGTGAAGGACCTCCCCGGTGTTCGTTACCACCTCGTGCGCGGTGCGCTCGACTCGGCCGGTGTGGACGGTCGTCGCCAGCGTCGTTCGAAGTACGGTGCCAAGCGGCCCAAACCCGCAAGCAAATAATCGACAGAGAAACAACTTCGTTTCCGCCGGCTCCGGCCGTTGACGGGAACGGACTCAAGAAACAACAATCAAGTAAATAGCAATGAGAAAAGCTAAGCCAAAAAAGCGAATTCTACTTCCGGATCCGAAGTTCGGCGACGTGGCAGTAACCCGTTTCGTGAACAACCTCATGCTGGATGGTAAGAAGAGTATTGCCTACACCATTTTTTACGATGCACTGGAGCTCGTAGGCAAGAAGATGAAGGATGCTGATAAATCTCCGTTGGAAATCTGGAAACAGGCCCTGGAGAACATCACGCCCCAGGTCGAAGTGAAATCGAAGCGTATCGGTGGCGCGACGTTCCAGGTTCCTATGGAGGTTCGTCCGGAGCGCAAGATTTCTATTTCCATGAAAAACCTTGTCCTCTTTTCCCGCAAGCGCGCCGGCAA
>JAIDKM010000072.1 GCA_029051915.1 Alistipes sp.
GCCGCAGTTGGATGGCGCAGACCGAGTCGCCCTGCATCTTCCTCTCGGCCCGTGCGAAGACCAACCTCGAAAAGTTCCGCACGGATCTTTACGGCATGGTGCGCGAAATCCACGCCGGACGCTATCCGTTCAACAACTTCCTCTATTGACAAACCAAAACCCTCGATACTTATGGAGTTGCACATCCTCAGCCAGCAGAACACCGTTCTCAACAAGTTCATCGCCCAGATCCGCGACAAATCGGTGCAGACGGATTCGATGCGGTTTCGCCGCAACCTCGAACGCATCGGCGAGATCACGGCCTACGAGCTTTCCAAAACGCTCAACTATACGCCCCGTGTCGTCGGGACGCCGCTGGGCGAGGCGGTCGTCCAGACGATCGACGACCGGATCGTCATCGCCACGATCTTGCGGGCCGGACTGCCTTTCCATCAGGGTTTCCTCAACTATTTCGACGACGCGCAGAACGCCTTCGTCTCGGCCTACCGCAAAAGCACGAAGGACGGGAAGTTCACCGTCAAGGTCGAATATATCTCGTGCGGCGATCTCGAAGGCAAGGTCTTGCTGCTGGTCGATCCCATGCTGGCCACGGGGTCGTCGCTCGTGCTGGCTTACAACGCCTTGTGCGAGCGGGGCGGTACGCCGGCCCATACCCACGTCGCAGCGGTGATCGCCAGCGAGCAGGGCATCGACCACGTGATGAAGAACATGCCGCGGCAAACCACCACGATCTGGGCGGCGGCCGTCGACGAGGAGCTCACGTCGCGTTCCTACATCGTGCCCGGCATCGGCGATGCCGGAGATCTGGCCTACGGGGAGAAGATCTGATGAAGCGGAAGCTGCTCTTTCTTTTCGCGGTATTCGCCGCTACGGTCGTCTCGATGGCCGTGCAGAAACCCGTGTTTCTGGCATGGTACGTCGCCAGCGAGGGATTTTCGGCCGCCGATTGGTGGCAGGTCGTATGGCACGGTTTGTCGCTCGACCTGACCGTCGCAGGGTATGTTACGGCTCTGCCGTTGCTCGTCGTGCTTGCGTCGTTGTGGGTGCGGTTGCCCGAGCGGATCGTGCAGCGCTTCTTCTGGGCCTATTTTGCAGCGGTTGCGATCTTTACGGCTGCGATCTTCGCCGTCGACCTCGGACTCTACGAGCATTGGGGTTTCCGGATCGACTCCACGATCCTGATCTACCTCGCCGATCCGCGCGAGGCGATGGCCAGCGTCGATTTCTGGCTCGGCGTGCGGCAGACTCTGCTGTTCGTCGTCTATGCGGCCGCGATGATCTGGCTCTATGTGCGCGTCGTGCGCTTGTTCGGGGGCGAACCGCTCGGCTGGCGGTCTGCTCTGCCCTGGAGCTTCGGGATATTGTTGCTCGCCGGATTCGATTTCCTGGCGATCCGCGGTGGTACGGGAGCTTCGGTGGCCAACGTCTCGAAGGTCTGCTTCAGCTCCGACATGTTGCTGAACCATGCCGCCATCAATCCTGTTTTCTCCTTTCTGTCGAGTCTGGGCGACCGGACGGATTATGCCGCCGAATATCCTTTCTTCGACGAGCAGACCCGGGCGGAGCGCTTCGAAGCCTTGCGCGGGAACCGACCCGGCGCGGCACCCGCGTCGCACGTATTGCGGGTCGAGCGGCCCAACGTGGTGCTGATTATTCTGGAGAGCTTCGCCCGCACGATCATGGAGGCCGAGGTCGACGGCGAGCCGGTCATGCCTTACATGCGGCAGCTTCGGGAGGAGGGGCTCTGGTTCGAGAACTTCTTCGCCAATTCGTTCCGAACCGACCGCGGCGAAGTGGCCATCATGAGCGGATTCCCGGCACAGACGCGCATTTCGATCATGAAACTTCCGGCCAAGAGCCGCGACCTGCCGTCGCTGGCCCGGTCGCTCGACCGCGAGGGATATGCCACAAGATTCGTCTACGGCGGCGATCTCAACTTCACCAACCAGGCCTCCTACATGTACGCCACGGGCTGGCGGCAGCTTTTCTGGCAGAAGGATTTCGCTTTCGACGCTCCCACCTCCAAGTGGGGCTACGACGACCGGACGATGTGCGACTGGTTCGGCGAGCAGGTGATCGAGTGGAGCGCCGAGGGCGGGCCGTTTCTGGCCGGGCTGCTCACGCTGAGCAGTCATGCGCCGTTCGACGTTCCTTACGATAAGTTCGAGGATCGGGTGCTCAACGCGATGGCTTTCGCCGACGAATGCGTGGGTCGGATGATCGAGCGATGGAAAGCGTCGCCCGCGTGGGACGATCTGTTGGTGGTGCTCGTCGCCGATCATGGATTCCCTTATCCGAAGACGTCGGTGTACAACGAGCCGCTGCGCCATCGCATCCCCATGATCTGGACGGGAGGCGCGCTTGCGACCCCAGCCTGCACGGTCGAGGAGTACGCCTCGCAGATCGATCTGTGCGCCACGTTGCTGGGGCAGTTGGGAGTGGCGCACGACGATTTCGATTACAGCAAGGACATTTTCTCGCCCAAGCTGCCGAAATTCGCCTATTATGCGTTCAACGACGGTTTCGGCGTGGTCGATGCTTCGGGCGAAGCGGTCTACGACGCGGCGGCGGATCGGGTCGTCTCCCAGACTGCACCCGGTCTGTTGGAGATCGGCAAGACGTTGTTGCAGACAACCTACGTCGACATCGGGCGCCGATAATCTGCCGGCCGGAAATACCTTTTTTTAGGTATTGCCTTTTCGGCCGGGACGGAATATTTTTGTAAGTTCAAGAAAAAGACCATGTATAAATCGGGTTATTCTCCGGACGAGCGGATGTGCGATCTGGTATGCGGCCGTTATCCGGTGTTGCAGGTGATGAGCCGTTTCGGCATCGCGCTGGGTTTCGGCGACAAGACCGTCGCCGAGGTGTGCGCCGAGAACAAGGTCGATACGACCACTTTTCTGGCCGTCGTCAACATGTCGGTCAGCCGCAGCGGCGGCGAGGAGCTGGCGGCCGAGGTGTCGGTGCGTTCGCTCCTGGACTATCTCCACAACTCCCACGGTTACTTCCTCGGCTTCCGGCTTCCGGCCATCCGGCGCAAGCTGATCGAGGCGGTCGACTGCAGCCTGAGCGACGTCTCGTTCGCCATCATGCGTTATTTCGACGAATACGTCGCCGAGGTCGACCGCCACATGACCTACGAAGAGAAGTCCGTCTTCCCCTATGTCGAAGCCTTGCTTTCCGGCGAGAAGAAAGCCGACTACTCGATCGACGTCTTCCGCCGCCATCACGACAAAGTCGAGGAACGGTTGCGCGAGCTGAAGAATATCATCATCAAATACTACCCTTCGGGCGGCACCAACGAGCTCAACAGCGTGCTCTACGACATCTTCACCTGCGAGGAGGAGCTCGCTTCGCACAACGCCGTGGAAAACGAGCTCTTCATTCCTGCCGTCGAGCGGCTGGCGGCCGACGGCGCGGCCGAGGTGCGGTCGGAGCCGCTGAGCGCCCGCGAGCGCGAGATCATCGTCTGCGTGGTCAAGGGACTCACCAACAAGGAGATCGCTGACGAACTCTGCATCTCGACCCACACGGTCATCACCCACCGGCGCAATATTGCATCGAAATTGCAGATCCATTCGGCGGCGGGTCTGACCATCTATGCCATCGTCAACAAGCTGGTCGAACTCTCCGAAATCAAGGATTCCATAACCGACAGCCCCGCATGACGCACCGCCACCATCATCACGACCACCGGATTTCGTCGCTCAACCGCGCTTTTCTGATCGGCATCGCCCTGAACGTGGCGTTCGTCGTCGTGGAGTTCTGCGTCGGGTTGTGGTACGGGTCGATGGGACTGCTGTCCGATGCCGGACACAATCTCTCCGACGTGGCAAGTCTGTTGCTGGCCATGCTGGCTTTCCGGCTGGCGCAGGCACGCGCTACGGATCGTTATACCTACGGTTATAAGAAAAGCACGGTGTTGATTTCGTTGCTCAATTCGGTGATTCTGTTGATCGCCGTCGGGGTGATCGTCGCCGAAAGCGTCGGCCGGATGCTCCACCCCGAGCCTGTCGAGGGCAATATCATCGTCTGGACGGCCGGCGCCGGTATTCTGATCAACGGCTTTACGGCGTGGCTCTTCATGAAGAACCGCAAGCACGACCTCAACGTCCGGGGTGCCTACCTGCACATGGCGGCCGATGCGCTGGTGTCGGTAGGCGTGCTGATCTCGGGCGTGGTGATCGCTGCGACCGGGTGGACAATCGTCGATCCCATCGTCGGGTTGGTCGTCGCCGCCGTGATCGTCGTCTCGGCATGGTCGCTCACGCGCGACAGCCTGCGCCTTTCGCTCGACGGCGTGCCTGCGGGTATCGATGTCGCCGAGCTGGAGCGGAGGATGGTCGCGATCGAGGGAGTCGAGGCGGTGCATCACCTCCATGTCTGGGCCATCAGCACCACCGAAAACGCACTCACGGCCCATGTCGTTCTGAGCGATCCTTGTCTGTTGGTCCGTGTGAAGCCGCAGATCAAGGCGATGCTTGCCGAAATAGGGGTCATCCACGCGACGCTCGAATGCGAGACGCTCTCGGAGCATTGCAGCGGTCGTTGCGAGTAGCTTATAAAAAAGCCCCGCAGATCTTGCAGGGCCCTTTCTTTTCTGAGAATTCTTACGGTACCGGATCGTAGCCGCTTCCGCCCCAGGGGTGGCAGCGGGCGAGACGTCGCAGGGTGAGCCATCCTCCTTTCAGAGGGCCGTATCGGCGCAGGGCCTCCAGCGCATATTGCGAGCAGGTAGGGGTAAAGCGGCACGAAGGGGGCGTGAGCGGCGAAATGCAAAGCTGGTAGAAGCGGACGAGCGCGACCAGCGGCAGGGCTGCCAGGCGTTTAAAGACGGTCAGCGACCGACTCCAGAATCCGGCGTACGGCATGTTCGATGTGTTTGTAGGGAAGCACTTCTTTCGACGAGTAGATCAGCGCCACGTCGAGATTCGTGCAGCGGCCCGGAACGGCCAGAATGCCTTTTTGAAGCCGGTAGGCTTCTTTGGTGCGGCGGCGCAGCAGATTGCGTTTGTTGGCCCGTTTGTGGAACTTCTTGGGTACGGAAAAGAGGATCTCCGTGGAATCTTGGGCGTCGGCGTCGGCATACCAGACGTATCGGAACGGGAAGACGAAGCCGCTTTCGCCGCTTTCGAAAAGCCGGCGTACGGCTCCGAGCGAGCGGAGCCGCTCTGTGCGGGGGAGCGAGCGGTCGGGCATGCGGATCCGGTTATTTGCGGCCTTCGGAGGTTGTGCGGCGCGTGCGGCTCTTGGCCAGCTTGTGCTGCTGAGTGCGCAGGAACTCTTCCTTGTGGGTGTCGGCCGTCAGCGTTACGGCTTCGACCTCCTCGCCGCGTGCGATCTTCGTCAGGTAGAGATCCACGGCTTTGGCCATCGACGGCGCTTCGGGCGTCGGAGCGTTGGCCGGGACATGCAGGCCCGCTTCGATGGCTGCGCGCAAGGTACCGTCGCCGAATACGGCCACGGGAGGCAGATCGGCGGTGCCGAACTTCTCGACGAGCGTCTTAACGTCCGAGGGGGAATAGAGCGCCAGCAATCCGTAGTCCTGCGGCCGGATGGCGCTGAGGTCGGCCGCGACCGTACGGGCCAGGATCACCGGGTCGACCGCCAGCTTGAGTTTCGACAGCGCATCGGGCAGCTCGGGCTTGTGGGGCTCGCTGAGAGCGAGCAGGAACTTCTCCTCCTTATGCTTGATGATGAGCTCGACGAGCGAGGTGAACGACCCGTCGGCGAACGAGATCTTGCGCTTGCGGTAGACGATGTATTTCTGCAGATAGAGCGCTACGGCCTCGGTCTGGCAGATGTATTTCATGGTTTCGGGTACCGTAATGCGGGCTTCCTCGCAAATGTGGAAGAAGCTGTCGACGGTCGTGCGCGACGAGAAAATGACAGCCGTATGGTCAAGGATCTCGACCCGCTGCGCACGGAATTCCTTGAGCGAGACGCCTACGACACGGATGAACGGTTGGTAGACGATTTCGACCTTGTGTTTGTTCGAAAGCTCGTAGAACGGCGATTTTTCGAGGATGGCCGGTTTCGGCTGCGAAACCAATACTCTGTTTATTTTCAACTGGGAGTCTCTTTTTAGGATGGTTGCTTCTGCGGATTATCTTATGGCGAGCAGCCACAACAGGCTGAACGGGAAGATTTCCACGGTGCAAAGGTACAAAAACCAATGCAAAATCGGAACTTTTTTTGAAATAAACAGATGCAGGGTCTCTCTGACGCATAAGATCGCCGTTATAGCCAATTCGGCGACCGCGATGTAGAACCATGTCCGGCCGGTGCCGGGCGGGCAGAGCGCGAAGAGCAGCACCGGGGGTGCGGCGACGATGACGGCCAGGGCGAAGTAGGTGCGTTTGAGCAGCCGCAGCTGGATCATGAAGTGTCGCGAGAGGGTAACAGCCCCGGCGGCCGTGAGCAGCAGCCACTGGAACAGCACGATGGCCATCCATCCGCCGGCGAACAGCAGGCTGAGACTGCCCGTGATCTCAGCGGGCAGTTCGGGCAGCATTTCGACGGGCAGCAGTGTTTCGGTGTATTTCACGGCAGCGATGCCGACGAACAGCAGACCGATGATCGAAGCGATCTTGAGGAAGCGCACCAGATTGTTGCCTCCGGATTCTTCCATCAGCCGTTCGCCCGATGTCCGGTCGTGCGTAACGCGGTAGAAAAGCAGCCGGACGTCGTTGATATGGCGGTAGAGCAGCAGGGCATAGGCAGCGGCGAGCGCCAGCACCAGCGTCTCGAAGTAAGAATTGCCGGTGAGGGGCCGGGCCGGCTCGGTACGGATCTTCGGAGCCGGGGCGACGGTGAGCGACAGGGGGCCGAAGACTTCGCGGGCCGAAGCCGGACGGTAGAGAGGTTCGGGCACCACGGTCGGCGAATCCATCGCCAGCGAATCCGCAGGCGGAAATCCGGCCATGAATAGCGAGTCGCCGTAGAGCAGCGAGTCGGCAGCGGCGGGGAGAGCCAGCGTTCCGCCGGTCGTGTCGGCAGCCGGCAGAGCCGGTTCCGCGGCGAGCGTATCCGCAGACAGGGGTGTTCGGGTCGGTAGCGCGGTCAGCGTGTCGGCAGCAGTTTGTTCGGAGGTCATGTTTCGAAAATGCGTTTGAGCGTGATGCGGATCGTCGTGCCTTTGCCTGGCTCGGAGTCGATGACGGCGATGCGTCCCTGGTGGTACTCCTCGACGATGCGGCGCGAGAGCGAGAGTCCCAGACCCCAGCCGCGGGTCTTGGTCGTGAATCCCGGTTCGAAGATGCGCTTCCAGTTGCTTTTAGGAATGCCTTTGCCTGTGTCGCGGACGTCGATCATCACATGCCGGTCGTCCGACAAGATACGTACGTCGATGGCTCCGTGGCCCTGCAGGGCGTCGAGCGAATTCTTCATCAGGTTCTCCACGACCCACTCGAAGAGCGCCGCGTTGATGTTGGCCTGCACGGGGGCGATGGCCAGCCCGTTGTAGTCGAGCGTTACGTTGCGGGGTATGCGCTTGCGGAAGTACATGACCGATTCGCCCACCGTTTCGTTGATGTTGGCGGGTGTGAGCGGCGTTTCGGAGCCGATCTTCGAGAAGCGGTCGACGATCTTCATCAGGTGCGTGAGATCCTTGTTCATCTCCTCGACGGCCGACGGGTCGACGGGTTGCGAGCGCAGATACTCGATCCAGCCCAGGAGCGACGAGGTGGGCGTGCCCAGCTGATGGGCCGTTTCCTTGGCCAGGCCGATCCATACGCGGTTCTGCTCGTCGTGCTTGGTCGATCGGAAAGCGATGAACCCCAGGACGATGAAGACCGTAACGACCAGAATCTGCACGTAGGGGAACCAGTAGAGCGACTTGAGGAGCTTCGACTTGCCGTAGAAGATGATGTGGTAGTGTTCGTCGGGCCACCAGAACCGCACCGGCAGCGGCGGGTTCTCCTCGGTGAAGACATCGATGCGGCGGCGCAGCAGGTCGGGATGGTCGATGATCCGGTCGGGAATCAGGTGCGAGGTGATGGGCTCCAGGTTCTCGTTGGTGATGATGAAGGGGATGTTGTTGTTGTTCGACATGATGTCCGCCACGAGCGGGTCGGCCATCGCGCCGCCCATCGCATCGCGGTTCACGCGCTCCATCGCATGAACCCACAGCGCCACGTCGTGCTGCTCCTTTTCCTTGAGGCGCTGGGCCATGTTGTTGGTGTAGAGAAGCGACAGCGCACCCAACAGCACGCCGACGACGATCACCACCACCCGGTTGCGGAACGAAAGGATGCGACGGAAGTTCATCTTGTCGGGGTTATTTGCGCCGGGTGTCCTGTTCGGCCAGTATGCGGGCATGTTCCTGCCGGTCGCGCAGCAGCTCTACGGCACGCTGCACCTCCTTGTCGGTCGGCAGCGAGTGGGCGACTACGGCTTCGGTGTAGCCGTGGCGCAGCACGATGTCGTTGTTGATCGTCCCCACGATCTCTTTGCGGTAGGTCTCCAGGTTGGCCTGCGTGTCATCGTGGAGGTTCCGTTCGATCGTCTCGATCTGTTGTTCGATTTCTTCGAACCGGTCGGCTTTGGCCGCTTCCTTGAGCTGCCGGAGCGCCCGGCGCGAGTCCGATTCGTAGGGAACCTGCTTCTCCTCCATGAACGTCTTGAAGTCGGCGTAGTCGGCGTCGGTGATCGAGAACGACACCAGATCGGCCGGTGCCTCGGGATGCCGGCGCATGTATTCGTCGCCGAAGTCGTCGATGAATCCCAGCGCATAGAGCGTCGCGGCGAAGCGGCTGATGTATTCGGGTTCGGTCGGGATGTCGGGCATGATGCCGCCGCCGTCGTAGACCTTGCGGCCGGCGCGGGTCGCGAATTCGTTGACCAGCGAATCGGGAATGCTGTTCACGGCCCCCTGCTGCGAATGCGAGTAGTCGATCGCCTGGATGCAGCGGCCCGACGGGATGTAGTATTTGGCGGTGGTGAGCTTCAGCATGGCGTTGTAGCCCAGCGGACGGGTTCCCTGCACCAGGCCCTTGCCGAACGAGCGCTGGCCGATGAGCACGGCCCGGTCGAGATCCTGCAGGGCTCCGGCCACGATCTCGGCGGCCGAAGCCGAGTTGCCGTTCACGAGCACGACCAGCGGCAGATCGGGAAATGCCGGCTCCGACTCCGTGCGATAAGTCTGTTTCGATTCCTCGGTGCGGCCTTTGGTGCTCACGACCCCGGTGCCTTTGGGCACGAACATGGAGAGGATCTTCACGGCCTCCTGCAGAATGCCGCCCGTGTTCGAGCGGTAATCGAGAATCAGCCCTTCAAGCTCGCCCTCGGCGCGCAGGCGTTCGATGGCGGCGCGCATCTCTTCGTAGGAGCCTTCGGTGAAGTCGCTGTGGCGGAGGTAGCCGATCCCTTCGGCCGCCCACCCGGCATAGGGTACGCTCGGGATAGAGATGCGTTCGCGCGTGAGCGTCAGGGTCTGCTGCGTGCCGTCGAGGTGTTCGACCGTCAGTTTCACCTTGCTGCCCGGATTGCCTTTCAGGGAGGCCGAGACCTGTTCGGTGGTGAAGCCTTCGGCGCTTTTGCCGTCGATCGCCAGAATCTTGTCGCCGATGCGGAGTCCGGCCCGGTCGGCCGGCGAACCTTTGTAGGGCTGTGCGAAGATCACCCAGTCGCCTTTCTTGCGGATCAGCGATCCCACGCCGCCGTATTTTCCTGTGGTGAGCATTTCGAACTCCGACATCTCGTCCGCCGGGATGAACTCCGTGTAGGGATCCAGGTCGCGCACCATGCCCTGCGCCGCCCCGAGCATCAGTTTGTCGGGATCGACCGGATCGACGTATTCGAGCGAGAGCTCGCGCATCATGTTGACCGCGATCTCCATATTGCGGCCCAGTCCGAAGTCGTTGGGACCGGCGAAGATCAGCAGTCCTGCGGCCGCAAGGGATGCGACCGCCGTAAGCAGGTATTTTCTATTCATCATTGCGTTCAGCCGTTTGTATGTACGAGTCGAGGCGGTAGACGACCTTCGCCACGCCGCGGCGGATGCCATCGATGAGGATCCATTGTCCGTATTGCGAGACTTCGATCCGGTCTTCGAAGAGCAGCGTCAGCCGGTGCGGGATTCCGTCGGCGCGGAAGATCATCTTGCCGTCGGCTTCGCTTTCCAGCGAAAATCCTGCCGATCCGAACGCATTGACGATCTGTTGGCGGTGGCGCACCGTGTCGCCCTCGATCTTGCGGACGATGAATCCGAAGCGCGGGTAGAGCGCTGCCAGGACGACGATCGCGGCGAACAGCGTCAGGTAGCGCGTCGTATGGAACATGATGTGGATCGTGTCGTCGAACGAGAGTGCCGAAGTGCCGGTGGCCAGCATCAGAGCCATCAGCGCGATGCACAACACGCACAGGGCGACGAAATATTTTACCGAACGAATGAAGTAGGTCATCATCGAGGTGAAAGTTGAAAGGTGAGAAATGTTTTTTGTTCCGGTCTCTGCCCGAGAAGCGGACTCGGGATATGGCAATTTTTCATTCTTTGTTTCCGATGCTCTCCGCCACCTCCTGCATCAGCCATTTGGGAGTCGACGTAGCGCCGCAAATCCCCACCGAAGTCGCACCCTCGAACCATTCGGCCCGCAGCTCGGCGGCTTCTTCGATGTTGTAGGTTCGCGGATTGGCGCGCCGGCACACTTCGAACAGCACTTTGCCGTTGGAAGACTTGCGGCCGCAGACGAACAGCACGACGTCGAACCGGGCGGCGAACTCTGCCAGATGCTGCTCACGACCCGATACTTGCCGGCAGATCGTGTCGTCGATCCGCACGGCGGCGGGATCGGCGGCCCGACGGCGCATCTCGGCGCCCAGCCGCTCGAAGAGCGCGATGCTCTGCGTGGTCTGGGAGAGGAAGTAAAGCGGACGTGCGAAGTCGATCTGCGCAAGATCCTCCTCGCTCTCCACCACGATCGTCGGCTCGGCGACCTGTCCCGTGAGTCCCACCACTTCGGCATGTCCCCGTTTGCCCAGAATGACCACCTGGCCTCCGGCCGAACGCATCTCGGCATGGGCCTGCTTCACGCGGGCTTGCAGCCGCGCCACCACCGGGCAGGTGGCGTCGATGATTCGAATGCCCAGCCCACGGGCCCTGGCATAGGTGGTCGGCGGTTCTCCATGCGCGCGGATCAGCAAGCAGCTTCCCGCTGCCGAGGGCATCTCGTCTCGCGTAACGCTGCGCAGCCCCAGTCGTTCGAGCCGCTGCACTTCGATCCGGTTGTGCACGATGTCCCCCAGCGAACAGACCGTACCGCTCTCGGCGAGCGCCTTTTCGGCTTCGCCGATCGCCCGGACTACGCCGAAGCAGAATCCCGATTTATCGTCGATCTCGATCCGCAAGGGAATGAAAGCCTGATCGGCCCTATTGTTTCGTACGTTCGGCGAAGAGCTCCATGAACCACTCCATCTGCTCTGCGACGGTCATATGGCTGTTGTCCAGCACGACGGCATCCTCGGCCTGCCGCAGCGGCGAGATCGCACGGCTCATGTCGGCCTTGTCGCGTTCGCGGACGTTGCGCTCGATCTCCTCGAGGGTTACCTGCTGGCCTTTGGCCGTGAGTTCGTCGTAGCGGCGCTGGGCCCGCACGGCCGGATCGGCCGTCATGAAGAGTTTCAGCTCGGCGTCGGGGAAGACCACGGTGCCGATGTCGCGGCCGTCCATCACCACGCCGCGGCGCCTGCCCATCTCCTGCTGCATGGCCACCAGCTTCTTCCGCACGGCCGGAATGGCGCTCACCTGGCTGACGCAGTTGCTCACCTCGATCGTTCGGATCTTGCCTTCGACCAGATCTCCGTTGACATAGATGTCGCTGGCGCCGCGCGAGGGGTTGAAGCGGAACGTGATGGCGATCTGCTGGAGCAGGCCGCAGACGGCTTCTTCGTCGACGATGCCCGAGCGGATGGCTCCCTGTTCCAAAGCGTAGAGCGTTACGGCGCGGTACATGGCGCCCGTGTCGATGAAGATGTAACCCAGCCGGGCGGCGATAGCCTTGGCGAAGGTGCTCTTGCCGCACGAGGAGAATCCGTCGACGGCGATGATGATCTTTTTATTAGTGTCCGACATTGGGAAGGATGTCAAAAAAGGTGGATAATATGGTGTAGATTCCTAAGATGCCGATTGTTATGCCTGCAATGCGGTTGATCGTGAGCATATGGCGGGGGCGGAAGCGTCGCCGGAACAGGTTGATGAAGAATGCCAGGAAAGTCCACCATGCGGCTGCGCCGCCGAAGAATCCGGCGATGACGAAGACGGCCCGCAGGAAGCCGCCGAATCCTTCGCCCTGAACGTCGCCGCTCGAAATGTTGAAGACGGCGAAGAAAGCCAGAATGTAAGGGATCACCATGATGAAATTGGCGATCGTGAGTCCGAAGATCGAAACGAAATCCTGCCAGAGCGAACTCTTGCCGGCGCGGTTGCGGCGGATCTGCGGCACGGGGTTCTGCGAGAAAATGAAGATGCCGACGACGATGACCAGCGCTCCGCCGACGATGCGCAGGACAGTGTTGTACTGCTCGATCTGGCTCTGAAGCATCGAATAGAAGAAGAACGCCGCCATAGCCATGAACGTATCGGCGCAGGCGACACCGATGCCCGAGACGATACCCGAGCGTCGGTTCTTCGAGAGCGTGCGTTGGATGCAGAGCACCGCCACGGGGCCTACAGTGATCGACGCCGCGATGCCTACGCAGATGCCGCGAAAGAGAACTTCCAGAATTTCGAATGACATAGTCGCGTTTTGAACTGCAAAGATACGAATAAGCCGAATACAAAACCAAACTTGTTTGGATTTTGTTGAGGCGAAGTATCTTCGACGAAGTCAAAATACGAATAAGCTGAGGTCAAAAGCAAGTTTACTCGCGCTCTGCCGAGGCAGAGTATTTTTGGCGTCCGGCTCTTAGCCGGGATTTATGAACTCCATGCCGCCCGGGAGGATTTTCGGCACTGGACTAAAGCCGGGGTTTTGGAATTTCATCTCCCATTAAAGACTCATTCGGCGAAATTCAGAATAGGCCGGGGCCCGGTCGGGATCGATCGGAGGCATAATCGATATTTTCGGGTGAAATCGCAGCATTCTTGCGGCAAACTGCGTATCTTTACAAACTTTTTTAAATTCATCATGATGATCCGAACCATCCGTTTCTGGTTTCAAAACGCCCGTCCGGTCTCGCTTCCGCAGTCGCTGTTGCCGGCGCTTACCGCCGTAGCCCTGTCTTACGGAGGACCCGAGTTCGACTGGATCGCGGCCGGAGCCTCCGTGCTCGGTGTCGTATTCCTGCATCTCGCCCTCAACCTTCTCGACGACTGGTTCGACTACCGGGTCGGCTCCGCAGAGGCCAGGCAGAAGGTCGCCAACGAGGGAATTCGGGGTCGGATCATCAAATATCCCTACCTGACATCCGGAGAAGCCACACCCTCGCAGTTGCTCGGAGCTGTCGTTGTCATGTTGCTGCTGGCCGCTTCGATGGGAGCGATCGTCGCTGTTGTCAGGGGGCCGCTCGTCCTCTGGTGGATCGCACTCGCTTTCCTGATCGGGGTGTCGTATTCGGGAGGGCCTCTGAAACTCGGCTTCCGCGGTTTGGGAGAACTCGTGATCTTCGTCATGTTCGGCCCGCTGCTGATGACCGGGGTATACT